>NZ_QWJI01000020.1 GCF_004354815.1 Cardinium endosymbiont of Culicoides punctatus | reverse complement strand
GCAATTATGATAGTCATTGATAGTATAAATAAAGGTAACGCTTGGGCTAAGTAAAATCATATATTTGTACCACCACCCTTTTTCTTGCGCCAAGCTTTCTGGCGTTTCAGCTACTTCACGATCTAAATCAACAGGATCATACGTTTTTAAACGCATAAAACGTTTACCATTTATAGGCAATATATAGAGACAAACCAGTTTTTCTTCCGTTTCTGTTATTTCTACATAACCACCATGTGCTTGTACGATGTGCCTACTTTCTACTTGATACAATTTAGACGCTGTTTTCGGTAAGAAAACAGTTGTTGGCATATCATCAACCTGATAGGTTGAAAGTATATGCTCCGGATGAGCAGAGGTGCTCATACAAAAAGCCAATGCACCCAGTTGCTCTGATAGAGAATCTTTTTCTTGATTTACACCTTGATAGTAATATTTCAGCGTAGTATCTACGATGGTTAGCGTAACGGTAGCATCTAGTGCTTGTTCACTTTTGCTAATACCTAAAAGATTTATGGCCAATAGCCGTTCAAAAAGTCCGGGATCTGCCTCCAGTGTTTTCTTTTCCGATTGGTTATATAGCAACAACTGCATAGGTTCGTCTAGACCATGTATGTCACCACGTACTTTGAATATAACAGGGTCTATTACTACAGGTTTGATGGCATTTGCATGCAGATGGAAACGACGTTCTTCTTTAATTCTCTGTAATAATAGGTTGCTAAACTTATATAGACCACTTCTAGTCAGACTCAAGACCTCTCCAAGTTTTGCTTCTTTCTTATCAAGGAAATATTGAAAGGGTTCTTTAAGTCTATCACTCATATCTTTCAACAGTGCACTGCCATAGGTAGGATCTAGTCTATCCCAGTTTACTTGGTTATAAATAGCCTCTAACGATAATCTACGTTCATAGATACGTGATAAGTCTATAATTTTAAATTTTTTCTCAAATTTCTCATAGAGGTATTTATATATGCTAAATCCAGCAATACTTAGTCCAGTAAGAAAACAAGCCCCTCCTAGCTCAAGTCTATTTTGCCATGCTAGTATATCGCAACATGAAATATCTAAAATTGGGGAACTGAATATAAATTTATGCAGCAACAGCGCTCCAACAAACAGGCCTGTACTCACCTTTATAGAAAAAAAGAGGGTACTGGCAGCTAGATGAGAGATCAGTAGTGCACAAACCATAGGGCTATAGTGGCCTAGTTTTAGAAACTGGATGCTAGACACAAAAAACAATCCAAAAAGTATCATAGGCCATACAGCGTAGATAAAATCAGTTTCTTTCTTATATATCTCAAAAGAGGGATAAATAAGGATAATGGTTCCGATACCCATGACAGCCATATGCCAATAGATGTAAGGAAACAAATAGGCTTTTTGCATAAAGCAGAGCGCCAAGAATCCGGTTACAATACAATAAATACCCCATAGTATAAAGGAACTTTCCTTTTTAGGAAAGAGCCCTTTAACATATGCTAGCGTAAAGAGTGATTTAAAGTTACACCACTGCTGTATCCACCAGCGTTTGATTTCTTGTCGTTGTAGTATAACGTGGCTATCGTCTTTGATACCCACCCAACCTGTATCGGGCAGTTGGGGGAAAACATAGTGTCCCCCTACCAGCACGCAAAGGCTAATAGCCATCCCTATTGAAATAGCATAAGTAGCACTATTAGGACCACTCCAACAAAAAAATGTATACATTCCAAAAATACCCGAAACCATCATGGTTAAAAGCACAACAAATTTGCGTGGCCTAAAGCCTATAATAGCCATAGCAAATGGTACACTTACTACAGGTATATAGATTTCTTTTCCCCTTGCTATAAGTTTGTAAATATTTCCTTTATAATATAGCGCGCTATATAACGTAATTATACCTATTATTACAATAATCCCTCTACTGATTTGTATTTTTATTGTATCACTTTTTGTCTCCTGAAATAGTGAAGATGGCAATAGGTCATTTACTATAACAATAGCCATAAGATGCAAAGCAGAGTCCACAGAAGACATCAATAGAGCAAGCACGGCAACACCCAATATGCCCCTTACAATAGGACTCTGTACTAGATTGATTATATAATGTATAATTTCTTCATTCGGCTTTAATGTATGCCCCCCTATATGCAACAGTATAGCAAGGAAGAATAGAGATCCACAAATATATGTCCTTGCTGCCACACTAGAAATCATTGTTTTTTGCCCTTGTTGCACAGAGCTAGCCATATAGAACCTTTGTATAACATATGGTGTTAATATGGTTAGGAGTGTTCTAGCGCTAAATAATGCTTCTCTCTTTAATGCATTAGATGAAAATAGATAATTCGTATCTGTAAACTTTGGAAGCAGCTTTAGCTGTGCCCATCCCTCTGCAAGAGGTATTTTGGCATAACGCAATAGAATATATCCCATAACCGGTAAAGCGCAACAAAAACAGAAAAACTGAAAAATATCTGTTGTTACTACAGATCTAGCACCACCGAGTGCCGCATAGATAATAATAATCACACCTACAATGAGTGTAATCCAATAGGCATATTGGCTGGATAAATTTGGCAGTGCAAAGTGGATCACTTTTAAGACAAAGTTAAGCTGAGGCACTAAAAAACTTAGCAATGTGACCAATACTGCTATGGCAACGACTCTTTGTATAATGGGTCCATAGAGTTTGCCCATAGAGTCTGCTATAGAAAAGTTTCCACGAAACTCAGCCATACGTACAATAAGCACCCTAGCACCAAAATATATCATGGCAAGCAGAATAAGATGCATGACAGATATTATAACCCCTCCCATATATATACAAGCTATTTGCTGTAAGGTTTGTGCATCAGATATCGTTGCTATTAAGGAGCAAGTTAAGGCAAAGACAGACATGCCTCCGCCAAGGGCATAGTCTTTAAAGGTTTTTACACCTCTTGCATAGTAAGTACCTAACATCCATGTTATTGCTAAAAATGCGACTATTATAGCCAAATCCATATGTATCATAATCTATTTATGTTTGTATAGAATTATTGTAGGCCACTGCAAAGCCTTAGGCTTCGCTTATTGCATGGGTATGCATTCAATAAGCGTGTGGCTTTACTATTCTATCTAGTGATTATTTATTATATACTTTTGTGTCAAAAAACCAGTTTGTGCAGGTCATTTTCGCGCAAAGATGTAAAATCATAAGATATACATCCCCAACAGCTCCAATGCATATTTGTTGCCACTTACTGTATACCAAAAGGTGACTCATAAGAAGGGGGCTATTGTGGCTACTTGCACAGTGCAAAGTTACGTGCATATGTAGCATATATGCAAATAATAGTCATCATTTTTGGTAACTCCCCAGGTACCTTTTTATATTTTTCGTGACTTCCCAGGTATATCAAAAATTTTTTGTTACTATTGAGTAACACTTGGTAGATATGTAATATGGATGCAAAAGATAAATGGTGCAGAGATGTTTTATACTATTTGTGGATTGTTATCAACAAAGCGTAAACAAGGGATCAATTTGTTTCAGGCTATTTAACAAGTATATCCTACCGCTTAAGTGAGCTACCTGGGGAGTTGCCTTATTTTTTAAGACTTTGATAACCAAATTTAGCTAAAAGAAGCTCATTCTTCCTCCAATTAGGCGTAACTTTAATATGCTGTTCTAGAAATATTTTTTTTTGAAAAAAACGCTCCAAATCTTGTCTAGCATTTGTCCCTAGTTTTTTTAATGCCTCCCCTTTATGTCCTATTAAAATGCCTTTTTGGGTTGATCTTTCAACGTGCATAATAGCTCGGATCTTAATCAAGTTTTCCATTTCATTAAAGCTTTCTACCACGACTTCTACACTGTAAGGAATCTCTGCTCTATACTGATCTAATATCTTTTCACGTATAATCTCTTGTACGAAAAAACGCTCTGGTTTATCTGTAAGCATATCTTCAGGGTAATAAGCAGGATGCGTTGGTAATAACGCAACGATTCTATTTAATAGTTGCGCTATATTAACCTCTTGTATAGCAGATATAGGTATAACTTCTACATCAGGATTGCGCTGAGACCAATAGGATATCATTGTGCTCAATTGTGCCGGTGTAACCAGGTCAATCTTATTTAGTACCAATATAGCTGGTTTATTTCCTCTGATTTTATTAAATAAATCAGAATCTATTAAGTTTTTCACATCAGCAAGGCAAACAATAATATCAGCATCCAAACGGGCATTTTTTACTACTTCCATCATAGCAGTTTGTAGAGGATATGCCGGATCAAGGATGCCTGGTGTGTCTATGTAGACAATCTGAAAATTCTTTTCTGATACTATTCCAGAAATTTTATGACGTGTAGTTTGCGCTTTAGAATTGGTAATAGCCAGTTTTTCTCCTACCAATTTGTTCATCAAAGTAGATTTTCCTGCATTAGGTTTCCCAATAATGGCAACAAAACCAGATTTATAATCTTCTTTATGCATAATAAATGGCTTAAGCAGGTAAATACATTTGCGATTTCATAAAAATAATACTAATTTTGTAATACTACAAAAGGGAATACTAGGATAATTCCCCTTTGTAACAAAAATATTTACCGCGGGGTGGAGCAGTTGGTAGCTCGTCGGGCTCATAACCCGAAGGTCATAGGTTCGAGTCCTGTCCCCGCAACATAACTTTTATGCTTCTATTCTTTTTTTCTTGATTACCATTTAAATCAATGTTCGTTTTTTTGTATGATCAAAAAACACACTCGTTCCGCAAGCTACACTGGACTTTCAGTGACTCGATTAATAAAAACCATCCTCCAAGTGAATGATTTCAAATTCATTTTCTTTATTTTTTAAAATAGATATAATATCAAACCGTATGAGTTGACTGCAATCATGCGTGTACAGATAGTATTCTGCCGCTATTCGGAGCCTACGAATTTTCTTCTTGTTAACAAAGTCTTCTGGATTACCAAACAAATTATTTTTGCGTGCTTTTACCTCAACAAAAACTGTAATATTTTTATGTCTTGCAATAAGATCTATTTCGAATCGTTTATAACGAAAATTTTGAACCAAAATTTCAAATCCTTTTTTTTCTAAGTAGTTTGCCGCAATTTCCTCAGCATATTGTCCAAAAATCCAAGATGAAGACTTGTTTGACATAGCGTAAAGAAATCTATTGCCAGTATAAAACTTATATATCAGAACTAAATTGAGGAAACCTTGCTCCATGGATTAAGATGATAAAGCATCTGAATACTAAGTCTCTTCTTTTTTAGCTTAGCATATACCCACTCCGTTTCTGTTTCTACATACTCATTAGTATTTATATCGGCCTGACGTATAACAGACAAGCATGGCAACAATTGTGTATGTATGGAATTATCTGTAGGCATAGTTGCTTCAGTAGTTAATCCATATAACTTCCCTTCCTTGAATCTCTGTAAATAAAGATCTTTTCTGCCAATAAATTTGGCATTATTGTCATCAATCAGAGCATCAAATAAACACCAAAAATCTTGAGCAGTATCAATTTTTTTAAGTTTAGTTTTTTGATCATTATAATGGTAATTACACGTAAAAGATGATAGGGTAGAACATGCTGTATTGCATATTTCTTTTGTATTTAATTTTTTAAGCAAAATCTCACGGTATCTCTTACCTTCTACGTCTTTATGAACCCAAATTATTTCTGCTACATTTTCTATACTTTCTTTTTTTACACATAAACAAGGTATCAGCGTAGTTTTTTTATTCACTAACAATCCTTCTTCTTCAAGGCTATATAAATGCTCATTTTTAAATGCATCTAATATGAATGCTCTTTTATTGTTTATTAATTCAATATCATCATCCTGTAATTGCTCAAATAAATGCCAAAAAGATGTAGGGTTAGTAATTTTCACTAATTTGATTTTATCAAACATATTTCCATACCGCTTATCACATAATTGGTTTTTGGGAAAGATAGTCTGATCGTAAAAAATAAGACTATTTTTCGAATCATTATGTTGCATTTCTTTTATTAGTAGATGATTTTTGCGGCTCTTTTGTGTTTCATATTCTTCTTGTTGGCAACAGGAAATAAACATATTGGTACTAAAAACCATAGTGATAGCATATAATCGGGCTAAAAATTTCATTTTGTATACTTTAATAATATTGTTAAAAAAATTATTTCTATCAACTTATAATTATAAGATAAATGATTGCAATATCATATCTCTTTACGACAAGTAGATTACCAATCTTTAGAAACGTTCGTGTAGGAATTAAATACAAGCTTTAACTTGTTGTTACATGAATGAATATCCATATTTGTTATATACCATGAAATTATAAAATGGCCTTACCTATGCCAGAGCTGTTACAAGCCTTTTCTATAACATTTACCCAACTATATAGGGAACACTGATCGTAACACATAACAATTCTCACTGACGTTTATAAAGAGTAGGTAGAGGCTTTAGGACGCATCAACATGCAAGATGAATAAGGAACCAGAGATATGCATGCCTTACATCACTATTGCCATCTGCCTACTGATTTTAATTTAAATAAAACAAACGTTAATAACAAAAATATGTAGGATTATACAGTTATGAAATCCAAGGTGGTTGATTTTATACCTTTAATGCTGAAAATGGTACCGTTTTTTTAACGAAAGCCTTTTTCTTTTATTTACATTTATTATTATAACCAAATCAAGATTTCAGCTAAAATAAAATGCTATTACAATACTACATTCACCATCTTATTAGGAATAATGATAACGTTTTTAGGATCCTTACCATCAAGCCATTTTTGAATGACAACATTAGCTAAAACTTCTTTTTTTATAGTGGTAGGAGATGCATCACAATCAAACATAATTTTTGTGCGTACTTTACCGTTGATTGCTATAGGGTAATTAAAACTTTCTTCTTCTAGATATACTTCATTCCAAACTGGGAAAGGCTGTTCTGTAATAGCATCTTGTTCTCCTATAATCTCCCATAATTCAGCAGCAATATAAGGTGCAAAAGGATTCAATAATAGTATGAGGCTTTTTAAAATTGATTTGTTCACGCTTTTAGCATCTGTTAACGCATTTACGCAAATCATTAAACTGCTTATAGCTGTGTTAAAGGAACACTTTTCAATATCTTGTACTACTTTTTTTATCGTTTTGTGAATGATTTTAAGTTCTTTTTGTCCAGAAACCACCTCTGAATACACCCAAGTAGCTTTTGTATGATGTACCAGGTTCCAGACCTTATTTAAAAATCTCGATACACCCTCTATACCAGACAAATCCCATGGCTTAGACTGATTTAATGGTCCCAAAAACATCAAATATAAACGTAAAGCATCTGCTCCATGTTGCATAATTACCGTATCTGGGTTAACTACATTATGCTTAGATTTAGACATTTTTTCTATCTTGGTACCACAAACATATTTATCACCCTCCAGAATAAAATGAGCATCTGCAAACTCAGGACGCCAATTTTTAAAAGCTTGCATGTCCAAAATTTGTTTTTTAACAAGCGTTATAGGAACATATATAGGAATCACGTCATACCGCTCCTTTAAATGGAAACTAACAAAAGTATTACTATTCTTAATGCGATATACCAATGCAGATGAAGCTTGGATCATTCCTTGATGAAACAGTTTTGTAAATGGCTCTTGCATATGAATAAAGCCTAAGTCATATAATACCTTTGTCCAAAAACGTGCATACAACAAATGGCCCGTTGCATGTTCTGGACCACCAATATAGAGATCTACGTCTTTCCAATAAGTTTCTTGTTCTTTACTTAAAAAAGTTGTTTCATTATGGGGATCCATATAACGCAAAAAATACCAACTAGATCCTGCCCAACCTGGCATAGTAGTTAAATCTAAAGGATATCCTTCTGGAGTAACCCAATTCAATGCATTCCCTAATGGGGGAACACCTAATTTACTAGGCAAATAACTGCTTACTTCTGGCAATGTAAGTGGAAGTTGATCTTCAGAAAGGGCATAGGGAAGTCCATCTTTTTTATAGTATATCGGTAAAGGTTCTCCCCAATAACGTTGCCGACTAAATATGGGATCATGTAACTTATAAGAGATTTTAAATCTTCCAATTCTTTTTTGAGTGAGTTTTTCTATAATCTTTTCAAATGCTTCTGATACGGATGATCCATCTAGAAAATCCGAATTAATCATAGTTCCATGAAATTCTTCATATGGACCATCTTCTAAAAGCATGTCGTTTTCTATTACGGGGATGGATAATAAGTCAAAAGATTGTGCGAAAGCGAAATCGCGTCTATCATGTGCTGGGACTCCCATGATAGCTCCTGTCCCGTAGTGAGGAAGAACGTAATCTGCTATCCAAATAGGTAATGGCGCACCTGTAAAAGGGTGAATCACACAGACACCTGTAAACACTCCTTCAAGGAATTCGGACTCCGCTAACCGACTACGATCGGTACGATTTTTTGCTTGTTCTACATAGGCAATAAGCGACTTATCTTCTGTTTTTTCTATCAGAAGCTGCACCCATGTATGCTCTGGTGCTAGAGCGATAAAACAGACTCCAAAGATGGTCTCTGGTCGGGTTGTAAAAACAGTAATGTTTTGATCTCGTTGCCCTTGTACCCGAAAAGTAATTTCGGTACCTACAGAGCGACCAATCCAGTTACGTTGCATTTCCTTTGTAGAAAGAGGCCAATCTAACGTATTTAAATCATCCAATAATCGTTCCGCATAGGCAGTCATGCGTAAGCTCCACTGTTTCATTGTCTTACGAATTACTGGATGACCTCCTCTTTCGGAAATACCATCTTTGACCTCTTCATTAGCTAAAACAGTACCGAGCCCCTCACACCAGTTAACCATGCTTTCTTTCAAGTAAGCTAATCTATAGCGAAGTAACATAGCTTGCTTTTCCGTTTCAGAAAATGCACCCCATGCTTCGGCAGAGAAGCATACTGTTCCTTCATCACAAGCTGCACCTATTTTTGCATTTCCATTCCGTTCAAATTCTTGTATAAGGTGATCTATTGGTTCTGCTTTTTGTGTAGATATATTATACCAGGAATTGAACATACGCAAAAACATCCATTGTGTCCATTTATAGTAAGCAGGATCACTTGTGGTAACAGATCTATCCCAGTCGAAAGCTAATCCAATTTGATTGAGTTGTTCGGTATACCTTTTTATATTTTTTTCCGTCGTAATTGCTGGATGTTGACCTGTTTGTATAGCATACTGCTCAGCAGGAAGTCCAAAAGAATCAAATCCCATAGGATTTATCACATGGAATCCTTTATGTTTACAATAACGTGCGATTATATCTGAAGCTACATAACCTAGATAATGCCCCACATGTAACCCGGATCCTGAAGGATAGGGGAACATATTGAGTATGTAATATTTAGAGACATGCTTAGTGGTATGATAAGTATGTTGGATAGAATGCTTTTGATCATCCCATCTCTGATTCCATTTTTGTTCTATTGCATTAAAGTTATATGGTTCCATGTTCATATTAAAAATTAGGATTATACCATATTAAGACATTCTTTCAATTAAAAGAAGAAAAAACGAGACATTATATGAATAAATTTGTTTAATTAGGAATTAAGCTAGATTAAAATAGCAATAAAGTCACAAAATCTGCCTATTTCATATCTTTCGTTCAGGAAGTTTTAAATTAGGTTCCTTATCAAAAACACTTTTTACCCATTTAATAGCCTTATAGGCAGCACTTTCGCTAATCCCATATGTTTTACTCATACTTAGATAAGTACGGTATTCACGAAGGTATTCAAAAGTCATTAACAGCTGATCCTCAATTCGTAATTTATTTTTACGTCCTCCCTGTGCCTTTTTTTGGTTATCAGCATCCACTAATTTAGTGACCATTTTGGTAAAAGATTCATAATCTACACCTGTTAATGAATGAAATTTTTCAGCATTAAGCTGATGAATATGTTCGTATTTCATCACTTGGCTTAGTCTTAAAAATTAATATAAAGAATTTTTTAAAAAAATTATATGGGAAATTGTTTTATGCTTTATGTTTTTGGTTTTCTTCAAACAAAGGGAGTTGCGCATACGTATTGGCATAGAACAAAAAAGAAACAATTTCTTGGCTCACTGTTGCCATAAATTTCTTAAAAAGATTATAGGCTTCAAATTTAAACGTGATAATTGGATCTTGTCGTTCATAAACAGCATTTTGAACAGATTGCTTTAAGTCATCCATAGCACGTAAATGGCTTTTCCAATGTTGATCAATTACATGAAGCACTACCATGGACTCTAGGTTTCTAGTAAGCTCTTTGCCATTTGAATCCATAAAAGCAGGATAATATGCTGTTGCATTTACATAAACGTTACCATCAGAAAAAGGCACTTCTATAAAAGAAATAGGACCATCATTTGATGGGGTATGCTTTTTAAAATAGGTAAATAATGTTTTTTCTAGTGCTGCAATACGTTCATAATACACGTTTACTAGACAGGTATACATCTCTTCTATAAGTGCTTCTTTTTTCTTGCCTACAAAAAAATCTTCTGGAAAGGCATCTGTAATACCAAATACAGATGCAAAAATAGGATTAAGGGACTTTGCCTCTTTCGTATTGTCTTCGTGTTCTACAATGTTGGTAACAGTATCGTGCAACATATTCATCACATCTACTTCTACCCCTTTTCCCAGCAAGGCATGGTTCCGTCTTTGATATACGGCATTACGATGTGTACCCATTTCGCGATCATATTCTAATAAACGTTTCCGGATAGCAAAATTATTTTGTTCTACTTTTTTTTGTGCCCTTTCGATCGATCTGCTTACCATACCATGTTGTATAACCTCTCCTTCATCTAATCCAATTCTATCCATTACAGCAGCTATTCTATCAGACCCAAATAGTCGCATAAGGGTATCCTCTAAGGATAGAAAGAATTGTGAGGAACCAGGATCTCCTTGACGTCCAGCACGACCACGTAACTGTCTATCGACACGTCTTGACTCATGACGTTCCGTACCGATAATGGCCAATCCTCCTGCAGCTTTTGATTCTGGAGCAAGTTTAATGTCTGTTCCCCGGCCAGCCATATTTGTGGCAATGGTGACCGTTCCAGAAATACCCGCTTGTGCTACGACTTCTGCCTCTTTTTGATGATGTTTTGCATTTAATATCTGATGTTTAATTTTTCGGAAAGAAAGCATTTTACTAACCAATTCGGAGATTTCTACAGAGGTAGTTCCTACTAGAACGGGCCTACCTTGATTGGATAATTCAACAATTTCTTCAATAATGGCATTAAACTTCTCTCGTGTTGTTTTGTACACCTTATCTTCCTTATCATCACGCAGTAGTGGTCTATGGGTTGGCATAGGGACTACAGCCAGACCATAAATATCCCAAAACTCTTCTGCATCCGTCTCCGCTGTACCCGTCATACCAGCCAACTTATCATACATATGAAAGTAGCTTTGTAGGGTAATCGAAGCATAAGTTTGAGAAGGCCTTTCTATTTTCACACTTTCTTTTGCTTCTAAAGCTTGGTGTAATCCATCTGAATATCTCCGACCTTCTAATACCCTTCCTGTCTGCTCATCTACAATTTTCACTTTATGATTGGCCACAATATAGGCTACATCTTTCTCAAACAGCGTATATGCCTTTAAAAGCTGATGTAAAGCATGAATGCGTTGTGCCTTTACTTTATAAGTCTGCTGAAATTGGGAACGCTTTGTTAAACTCTCTTCATGTGTTAATGTATGGTCATTTTCAATAGCAGCAATATGAGCAGCAACATCTGGCAATACAAAGAATGTCGCGTCGGCTTCCTGTTCTGTTAAGTAGACAAGGCCTTTTTCTGTAATCTCTACACTATTATGCCTTTCGTCAATAGAAAAGAAGAGGGGTCCATCTGCTTCTGGCATCATCTTAGCATTTTCCTGTATGTAATAAGATTCGATATTGTCAAGAATTTGACGCATTCCTTTTTCACTTAAGAACTTAATCAAAGGCTTATACTTAGGTAGTCCTCTATAGGCACGAAAAAGGGAAAGCCCTCCCTCCTCTATATTACCTTCTTTTATTTTTTTCTTAGCATCTTGAAGAAAGTTAATCACCAAGTTCTTCTGTAGCTGATATACCTCAGCAATTTTAGGAGCCAATTCTTTATAAATGTGCTCATCACTTTCTTCAACAGGTCCTGAAATAATCAGAGGCGTTCTAGCATCATCGATGAGTACCGAGTCTACTTCATCTACAATAGCAAAATAATGGGCTCGTTGTACTAAGTCACTAGCATCATTGGCCATGTTATCTCGTAGATAATCAAATCCAAATTCATTATTTGTTCCATATATGATATCTGCCTGGTAGGCTTGTTGCCTTTGAACAGAATAAGCAGGAGATGTATCTATGCAGGCTACTTTAAAACCATGGAATTCGAAGATCGGAGCCATCCATTCCGTATCCCTTTTTGCTAAATAATCATTTACGGTAACAATATGAACACCCTTACCACTCAATGCATTTAAAAAAGCTGTCAGCGTAGTAATCAATGTTTTTCCTTCTCCCGTAGCCATTTCTGCTATTTTCCCCTGATGGAGGGTAATACCACTCATTAGTTGGACATCATAATGAACCATATCCCAGGTAATCATATGCCCCCTTACTTCCCATTGGTTATGCCAACTAGCTTTACCCTGTTGTATGGTTACATAGGCATGTGTTGAGGCCATTTCCTCGTCATGGTTAGTAGCTGAAACAACCAATTGTTTATGATCCCTAAAACGGCGAGCTGTTTCTTTAACAATAGCAAATACGCGAGGTAGTACTTGGTCTAAAATTTTTGCCAAGGACTCTTTTTGTTGTTTTTGCAGGATATCTAATCGCTTATACTTACTTACTTGTTCATCCACCATCTGAGCATTAGGACTTGCTGTATGTTCATTTGCTGCAACTTCTTGCTGCAATTGTTCTATTTGGGCAGTAATAGGCTGCAGATAGGTTGCTATTTGTTGTCGGATAGCAATTACCTCTTTACGCAACTGATCATGTGAAAGAGACTGCAAGCTTTCAAAAATCTGATTAATTTCTAGTACTTTTTGATTATAAAAATAGCGTTGCTTTTCTTTAGCTGAAGTGAAAAATTTAGATAAAAATCGACCTAACATCTTTGGCAAATTTGGGGTAAAATGAAACTGAATAAAACATGGCTGTGTATAACCCACACAGAGGCCCACTAAATAGCAAATTTAATAACACTTATGCAAAATATTTAACAAGTATTAAAAATATTTCTTAATAGATACTTTTTTAGATAGAAACCTACTACAGGAAACCAACCATAATAATGAAAAAAAAGAACTTTAATTTGGGTGATCGTATTAGAAAAAAGTGGTGATGAGAGGATTTGAACCTCCGACACACGGATTTTCAGTCCGATGCTCTACCAGGCTGAGCTACATCACCAACACATTTTGTTTAAATATTACTATAATAGCAAGTTAGGGATTTTAGTATATTTATGCAAATCAATGTATTAGATATTATGAAAAGTTTTTTAAGCTTTTTTATTTAAATGCAATATATTTCATTTAGGAATATGTGCTCGACAATTTGGACATGTTTTAATATTATTTTCAATACTCTTAGCAATACAATCTGCATGAAATATATGACCACAATCCAATCCATGTAAAAGTATCATATTTTCAGAGGATTCAGGAACTAACTTATCAAGGCAAATAGAACATTCTCCTAAATCTTTGGCATCAAACACAGATAACAACTTTTTTTGGATTTTTAAATCTTTTATATTTGACAATGCATACGCTAAAGGCGTAGCGTTGCTATTGTTCTTAACAGCTTTGTCAGCTCCTTGAGTGATTAGCATTTGAGCAATCTCTATATGACCTTCTTTAGCTGCCAAATGAAGTAATGTATTTCTCTGGGAATCTACTGCTGCATCTACATTAGCATCTTGTTCAAGTATTTTTGTAACGGCTTGCTGAATTAATATCCTAATAATTGGTTTATGGCCACGGCTAACTGCTAATTGAAATGCAGTATTATTATTTACAAGTTTTGCAAACGGCTTAGCGCCATAATCAAGTAATAATTTTACTATTGCAAGATTGCCACAGTGAACTGCAAAATACAATGGAGTTGCACTATATGCACTTTCTGCATTTACATCAGCTCCAGATTGAATAAGCACTTCTGTAACATCTTTATAACCCCTTTTAATTGCCGAAAAAATTGGCATACGTCCAGCACTATTTTTTTTGTTTAAAACCTCCTTTCTAGATACTTCAGGAATATACTCAATTAGCTTTTTAAGGATTGCTGGATCATCAATGGCAGCTGCTAAATGAAAAATAGTATTGCCATTTGTATCTGTTGCATCCAATGATGCTACATCTCCAGCCTTTAATAGTGACTTAAAAGCTGTTAATAATGCCTCAACAGCTGCTAGATTACGTTGCTCAACTGCACAAGTAAGTGGTGTGTTCCCAGATTTATTAGTTGCATTAATAATATCAGCAGGACTTTCGCAAAGTATTGAATAATTGATATTTTTGTAGTTATAGTTACTAACTTCAAATTATTGTACTCAACGATGAAAGTTACTACGCAACT
>NZ_QWJI01000019.1 GCF_004354815.1 Cardinium endosymbiont of Culicoides punctatus | reverse complement strand
TTTTACTGTTTCATTGAGTTCTTCATATAATGAGTCTTTAAAAGATTCTCTTACTTCATCATTAGGGAATTTTACTAATAAGGGTTTTGTATCTGATGGAAGTTCTCCTTGATTTAATGGTGGTTCATACTTATCAATAGTGAGATACCCTGATTGGAACATTTTACCAATCATACTTAACTCATTTTCTTTAGGACTAGTTAATTTATACTCTGTAGTAATAATATTTTGACTAAAATCTATGTCAAAATAGGAATCATCAGCTCTTTTAGTTAAAAAAGTAGGTGTTCCTGAATTATACCAATAGTTGTTTAGTTTACCATCTTCTAAAAATCTTAAGGTAGACCATGGATTATATACTGCAACGGTATCTTTATGTGTAGCAAATTTATATCCATTGTATTTAGAACGCATATATGATACAATTCTAACTGGATCTAATTTTTGTTCTTCTGCTAACTGTTTTATACGTTTATAATAAGGAGAATCTTCTTGTAACAAATCTTCTTTTTCCTTATAACCGGCTATATCTGAATAACTTGGACTAAGTGTAATATCTTTTAGATTATTAGGACCAGACTGACATTCTTTAAAACAATAAGCACTAACACCTGTGACAAATTCTAACTTAATAAAACCTTTAGAAGAAAGGCTTTTAATTACAGTTAAAAATTCCCTTACAATCAAACGATTACCTTCTTTTATAATCGGATCTGATTGATTAATAAATGGTGCATCGTATTCATCTACTAAAATAACTATTTTATTATCATAATCACCATTTAAACTCGAAAGTGCTTCAATAAGTCGTCTAAATCTTGTTTTAATAGCATTCCCTTTTATATCTATATTGTAGCTTAGAGCAATATCATCTAATACATCTATAAGAGATTCTTTCAATATATCTGGAGTATTATTATCAATATTTGAAAAGTCCACTCTAATGACAGGATATTTCTTCCAATCATAACCAGAATTATAGATGTAACAATCTTGAAATAGCTCTTTATTTCCTTTAGCTATTTCCTCTAATGTGCTAACAAACAAAGACTTACCAAATCTACGGGGACGGGAGAGAAATACAGTAGCTTCTTCTTTAAATAAAGTTTCAGCATGTTTTGTTTTATCTACATAATATCCTGACCTGATCACAGCTTCAATGCTAGATTTACCAATAGGTAAAATTCCTGTGTATTCTAGTTTTTGTCTTTTAGTATCAGAACCTATTTTTACGTCTTCTAATGGTCTTTTATTCCCTAAATCTTTTGAATCTTGATGCATACCATACTTTGTTTGTTTTACATGAAAATAAAGATAGTATTAAGACACAGTAATACCGCATCCATATTTTTATTTTTTTGAAATATCATTATTTTTTTACTAATTAGATATACTTTAATAAGCTATGTAGGCAGTAATAAAGAAGACTACATCAATGATACCTGCAACAAGCGCCTGCCTATCTCTTATTAAAAACAGAGTAGGCTTTTAGTTACGTTATAAAGCGAAAAACATTTACAAACTTATTTATGATCATGTGTATCGTTCTTATCTTTATCCTTATGCTTCAAATTATCTAAAATAAATTCACATCTTACTTTTAAGCCATCCGCTAGAATGTTTATACCATATTTCTTTCCCAAGGGAATAAAGAAATCTAATGTTTCAGTGGCAACACGTTTCTGATCAGCCGGTGAACGTGCATACAAAGTCTGTACATTATGCAAACGATCAGCTAACTTAATAATCAAGGCATCTCGTTCTATATGCTCCATCTGCAGCTGTTGTTCTTCTTTGCTGAGCAGAAAGCGCTTGGATCCAATTTTCATATGGGTTACCTGTTCTACCAGTTGCGCAACGCGTTTCCCAAACTTCCATTGTAGGTAGGGAAATGAAACCTGGGTATCTTCCAATATATCATGTAACAATGCTGCTTTGACGATAGAACGGTCTGCTTTTTCCAATAATGTATGAATGGCTGTCCATATAGGATGCGTGTAATAAGGGTCTCCCGATTCGCGCAATGTACTGCCATGGGCCCTTTTGATAAAGTCTATTAATTTCCCAACCTCTTCTTCCGTAAAGAGCTGATTTTCTGTTAAGGCAATGATAAGTTTCTTTTCTTCCGATAGGCTAGAAAGCACCTTACATGACTTTTCTGGAAAGAGATCTATGCCTTTAAAGGTATTTGTTCGAATTACATCACTACAGTCTACTGGTAATACATAGAGGGGTGTTGTAGTACCTTCTGTCTCATCTATATTACTGTATCCTCCATGGGCCTCTATGATACGTAAACTTTCATACAGGTAAAGCGTTTCAATATCTTTTGGAATAAAAATACGAGGATGGAGGTGCACTACCATAGGTATCTGCTATAGCTAATCTCTCTGTAGGCGAACTTATAGCAATAGCAATTCCTTTTTCTGAGCGTTCGCTGTTTTGAGGTGTCTGCTTGTCGATTTGGTATCGATAAGAGAGTTGCGTGGATTGCAGTGTGACTACCAATAGATCTCCTTGGTGGGGTGTATAGAGCAAATTTTGTATAAGCATATGGCGTAGTTTTTCTCTATCTGCTTTGATAAAGAGCCCTTTGACATGGTTATCAAAGAGTATCTCTGGAGTCTCTTCACCTCTGTCTTTTACCAGATATCGATACTTATGGTAGACATCTTCTAAAAGGTCATCTAGACTAAAAGCATGTCCTATATCCTTTTTGATTTCTATATTATAATTTCGATGATATTTATCGTAATCAGCTTCTTTAATAAATAGACCAATATTACGTATGGTCTCTATATCATCTGCCATTTCGGCTACGTTGGCTTTAGATAGGGTCAACTCCTTTTTTGTCTCTAGTATGGATTTCTGTTTGCTCTCCATCTGATTGGCTATCTCTATAAGCTCTTGACCGGCATCTATGGGGTTCAATTTTTCCCAATAGGCTACCCGCTGTATATGGTCTAGCTCTACCCGTTGCGCATAATTTTTTGTATAGTCTTGTTCTTGCATTTTGCGACGCATGGTACGTCGGTAATGTTTGTGGTGGATAGCCAAACAGATCAGGGCAATTAGTAAAAGCACTATAGCAGCTACCTCTCGTCCATGCCAGGATAAAAATATATCTATCGAAAATGTAGAAGGAAAAGAAGACGTTATAAACGAATAGCCTAGCTTATGTGCAAACGGCATTACCATACACATGCTGCCTATCAGCAATATGCCGAATGCCGTAGGTAGAGATAACAATAAATAAATTATTAAGATATTCAATACAAAAATTACACATATAGCAGGATGATAGGCTCCCATTACCAGCATAACAATTCCGGAGATGAATAGGCCTACAAATAATAAAAGTGGCCACATAATAAAATGTGTAAATATATTCCCACCTCTTTTATAGGAATGTGTCATAGGGTAGGTAGCACACAAGGTTCCCAAGACAAGGGGGATAAAGTACCAATAGATATGACTAGGAAAGTAGCGATCTGTATCCATGGTAAAAAGGCCTACTGTACCAGATACAATCATATAAAAACCCAAGGCAAAAAAGGTAGATTCTGACTTGGGATAATACTTGGCCCAGTGACCTATGTAAAGTATTTTTTCAATGGTTCGGAGTCGTTGCTTCCAGAAACGGATGGTTTGTTGGTTCTGTAGTATTACATCTAGGTTTACTTCCTTAACCCAGCCGGTATTGGGCAGCTTGGGAAAAAGGTAGTGACCAAGAAAAAGGGCAGCAACAATAGAGCCAATTTGTAACACAATTTCCTCATCTTTCACAAAAGGCGTCCATATCATTTTATAGAGGGCATGTAGGGTAGATATGCCTAAAACAGTTACAACTACTTTACCACGTGGCCTAAAACCCAATAAAGTTACCATAAATACTACCATGATACCTCGAGACAATACAACATATTGTCGAGTAATATGTAATAAACTTTTAGCATGCATAGCTAGTATAAAAGCTAATAGACAACTACAAAAACAGACCATACGTACTATGGTTATGTTATGTTGGGATTCTTCACGATGAGATATGATATCTCCTGTGATAGTAACTGTGGCCACATGCAACATAGAGTCCATAGTAGACATAAGGAGGGCTAGTAGTACAGAGGCCAAAATACCACGCATACCTGGAAAAGCATTGAGCTGTAATAGATAATCTACTACAGTTTGATTAGGAGCTAGTACATGTCCCTTGATGTGCATCAGACAGGCAACAATAAAGAATAGTACATGGATACCTAACATGCCAAAGGCAAATTTATAAAATGAACCCTGTACTTGTCTTACAGACCTTACGACGAATAAGCGTTGTACCATTGTATTAGGATCCCTGAGTAGGGCTGTCAAAGTAGAAAGAAGAAAGGCACTGGTTAATTCTATATTTTGGTATACTTTGGTTAAACTAAATGATGGCATCTGTTGTAAATGGGCTATTCCAGTTGCAAAGTCTCTTTTTCCCGTATAGAATAGTACCAGTATAATGAGGGGTAGGGAAAGACCAAAAAATAAAAATTGATAGAGGTCTGTGTAGGTTACTGATTTGGCTCCACCCCATAATGAATACACACAGACACACCCACATATAATTAATGTAAATATATACTTTTCATTTGACTGCATAGGATAAAGCATACCCGCCACTTCCTGCATGGAAAAGATTAATCCAGCCATAATCAGTATGGCGCCAGCTACTACAATCCACGCGCTAAGCTGCCTACACCAAAAACCGTACAATTTTCCCAGAAAGTCAGACATAGAATAATGATTTGTTATCATATCTTTACTTTTAATTAGAACAAATCTAGCTATGAATAGAAATCCAATAGTCATACTGAATCTGTTAATAAGACTCAATAACCCTAAACTATACATCCAGGTCATACCTTCTATGGTAATTCCATTTGTATACGTTGCCAACAGAGATGCTGCCAGTACCCAGGTACCTATCTTTTTATCCCCTACGGCATATTCTTGAAAGGTTGTTTCTTTAAGGGTGTAGTGGAAGCCAATGACTAAGGTGGCCATCAAAAAGATGGCTACAATCAAAAAATCTATATTCATAACGGTAGCAAATTTAATGCTGGAAGGTGCTAATAAAGGGTAAGATTATATAATACGGAGCGTGTATATAACCCTGAAGTAACAATTCCAGCCTGTTTTTCTAGTGTTGTACCATCAAAAAAATGGAACAGATCAATCTTTATATTTAATACTATTTTAGGTTGAAATAGATGGCTATCTACTTAAAAAGCCATAATTATTTATCAGAATATGCCAAGTAGTTGCTATTATATCATCTTATTTAGTCCTTTTTTGGTGGTGGTACAAATATATGATACTAAATTACTCAAACTAGATTTTATATTTTTGTTTTGATAATGAATATTTTATTGATTTTTTTGCATAAATAATTCTATTTTTTGTCTTTGTTAAAGCCATTATTTACTATATCTATGTTAGTGAGGTATTCAGAATAGCTTTCTGTAATGTGTTTGCTTAAAAAAAATTAACCACTTCTTATTAAACGACATAAAATACACTCAAGATCAAATACTTATTCCATCATATATTTGTACCACCACCGAAATCAAATAAAACAGTGTCCTTCATGTGGGCAATTCTTGATAAAAACAGAAGGTTGCGATGGGCAAACCACTTGCGGAGATATACCGCATGGATATGATATACCAACAACAGGTCGTCCTTGGTATACCGTGATTATACAAGAAGTTAATGGTGCATTGAAGTTCATGTTCCAAGAATATAAAAATATGCTTATAGGCAAGTCATATCCTGTAACATGGGATCGATTTTTAGTGTCAGAGTTAAAGCCAGGGGCACAATTAGGGCTTGGAGGATGTGGTGCCCAGATTAACTGGGGTACTTTACCTTTATTAGATGGTCAAACACTGCAAAATGTTCTTGGTGAGCTAAAATCTACTGAAGATCAGGCACATAGAAACTTAAAAAAAGCGTTAAAAAGCAAGGCAAAACCTAAATCTGATGTAGAAGAAATGGGTATACTTGATGAAAATTTCCAAGAACATAGGAGAAACTATGAAGAAACGATAGATAGTAGTATAAAATCACAAACACTTAGTAGGGATCATCATGATACATAGACCATCTTGAAGTAGAAAGGGGTTTCGAGCATTAGCACTATATCTTCTTTCTAATATCTTGAAGATCTGTTAACTCCCTGTGGGTACCCTATGTTCTGTGTACAATAGATAAATGAAATGTACAATGCACAGTAAAAATTTTGCTAGCACATTTCCTTATATATTAAGGTTTATAAATATTTTTGTATTTGATAGTCAGTTTTTAAAAAATTAAGAAAGGTGTCTGGGGAGTTATAAACTAAATAACCCGATTATAATCGGACATGAACAACATGAAAAACCTATTAAGGTCTTTGTATATTTGTAGCGTAACTAAGGATATATAGCTTGATCTGTCTTCATGGGAGATAGTGACACCTGGTACAGGTATCATTCATGTAGTCTTCTCTATTATTACTGCCTACATAGATCATTAAGACATATCGAGTGGTAAAAAACAATGTTTTAAAATGGTTTAAAAAAAAACACAAGTATTGATACGGTATTACTGTGTCTTTATACTATCTTTATTTTCATGTAAGGCTAATAAGTATGCTATGGATGTGGAAAAATTAGAAGGCAATCTAGAAATAGGACATGATGCTAAAAGACAAAAATTAGCGTATACAGGCGTTTTACCTATTTGTCAATCTGATATTAGAGATGTAATTCATTCAGGATATTACGCAGATAAAACAGAATATGTTTGGCGTTTAATAAAAAGAAATGGTCCTGTATTCTTGGTACGTCCACGTAGATTTGGGAAAACGTTATTGATAGATACGATAGATAAAATTGCACAAGGAGAGGAATATAGACATTTGTTTTCAGATTGCTTTATAGAGACTGGTACAATCAAATTAAATCCAGATGATCCCAATGAAATACCTCAAAAATATGTACCCTTAGACAAAAAATGGCCAAAATACCCAGTGATTAAATTGGATTTTTCAGGATTAAGCAATACCTCATCCGAAAGTGTAATTCTATCTTTAGAAGATAAATTAATTAGAATTGCTGAAAACTATAATGTATCTATAACAGGTCGTACATGGCAAACCAAGTTTGAAAGTTTAGTTCAAAATATGAAAAAATTAGATAGACTTGGATATGAAAAAAAAATAATTCTTTTAATAGATGAATATGATAGTCCCATAGCAAAGCTTAAGTCTAATATTGATAAGCTATATCAAGAATATAAAATCAAAGAAGATAGCCAATCAAAACCTCAAGTTATTATTGATGCTGAGATTTTATATAAAAAAAACAAAGATATTCTTGAGGGTTTTTTATCTGTAGTAAAAAGTTATTCTGGTTCTTGTCAACTAATACTTTTGACAGGGGTATATAAGTTTAGTCTCAGTGAATTAGGTTCAGGTGCTAATATATTTCATCCAGGAAATGTGTCTCTTCATACACAATATGCAGGTGTTGTTGGGTATACTAAAGAACATATTGAAACAATCTTTACGAGATATCCATTTATAAAAAACAGGATTGAAAATTGTTATAAAAGAGCTTTTAATCTTCCAGATCATCCTAATTCCTGTGATAATATTGGCGTTATGGATCATATGCAAGCATATTATAATGGCTATAAGTTTCATGCTGATGGTGAAGCTATGTATAATCCCTCTTCTGTACTCTCTTGTTTTGACTCTGGAGAGATAAAAGGTTATTGGAAAGATACCGCAGATACTACGATATTAACAGATCAAATGGAAGCTAATATTGAAAGATTTTCAATAAAAAATATTAAAGAGAGTTTATTACAAACAGAAAGTGACTTACTCTCTACCAAAGATCTTAAAAAACTAGATATTATTCCATTAATGTATCAAACGGGTTATTTAACGATAAAATCGTATGACTTTGAAACGCAAAAGTATACCTTAGACTTTCCTAATCAAGAAGTAAAACAAGCTTTGTATGAGCATTTTGAAAAGCACCTTACTAATCAAGAAAGAACATATGGCATAGCAGAAAGTTTAAATGTACAATCAGCTTTTAAAGAAGAAGATTGGCAAAAACTTTTTTCCATATTTAGAAGTAATTGTTATGCTAAAGCCAGCTATGAACTAACAGAAAAATCTGAAAAGTATTTTCATGGTTTGCTGTTTATGTTTTTAAATGGTGTGTTTTTAGATAACGGTAATGTGGAAATTGCTGTAGAAACGATATCAAATATTGGTCAAATGGATATTGTCATAAAGGATAAATCCAATCATACCATTTATATACTTGAGTTAAAATTAAATAAAGATGCTTGTACAGGATTAAAACAAATACTAGATAGAGATTATTATGGTCAGTATATTAATGAATATAACAAGATCGTATGTGTAGGTCTAAATATCAGATTCAATGATGACAATAAAAACGATCCAGATCCTAGCCATCGTAATATCGATGCATGTTCTTTGCTAATCCGACGTAGAGATCATAACAACAATTGGGAAAATGATCTTATAAAAAAGTTTACTTATTCACCTGTTAGTAATAGTTTTTCTGTGTCAGAATTATCTAAAGAAGAAACTGAAGAAATATATCAAAGAAAATCAAGGAATAGTAAACAGGGCTAAGTGTGTCAAGAACACAAAGGATTAAATCCGGCGTGATGCTGAGTAGGGCATGGTGGTAGGCCCACCGGGATCGGCTGGTAGAAGGCAGGTCTCAAACAATCAAGCTTCTAACACAAAGAGCCGTATGAAGCGAGAGTTTCACGTACGGTTCTGTGAGCACCTGGGGGAAACCCTGGGTGACTCGATAATTGCGAGTAGGGGTTAAACTATATGATACTAAGTTAGTTAAGTTAGTTCTCATATTCTTGTTTTGGAAATGAGCATCATAACCTAAAATCAATATTATGAATAATATATATATCAATCATGAGACCAATTCATAAACTCTTTAAGTTATTGAATATCTGCTTAATGAGTTTGGGTATAGGTATCATATTATCCACAATAATAATAAAAATACACAGTTGTGTTTTTTTAGAAATCACTGAAGACAAAAAAAATTGGCAAGATCTTATAATACATGTTGTGATATGCGTTATTTCTGTAGTTTATTTGTACCTCTATGAGAAAAAAAGCATAAATACGTTTACTAAACGACCTCCCAATTTTTTCAGGCTAGGACCTGGTATTGTAGTTGCTCAGTTGATCATGATATTTTCTATGACACTATGGACAAGCATTCAGCAAGAATGGTGGAAACTAGATACACAGCTTACGTTACACTTTGATAGCACAGCCCATTTCTTATTTTTTGGTATACTACAAGTAACCTGTCTTGCTGCTATTAGCGAAGAATTACTGTTTAGAGGAGTTTTTCAACCACTATTGTATACAATCACACAACGTCGTGTACAATCTATATTAATCAGCGCATTACTATTTAGCTTGATACATGGAGACAGAGCTAATATGTCATTTTATTTCATCATGGGATGCTTCTTTAGTTATCTTTATCATAAAACCGGCCACATTATTTATCCCATTATAGCACATGCTATGCATAATTTATGCATGGTATCTATAATTTATTTTCAGATAGAAGAAAAGCTTGATTGGTTTATGCCCAGATTTACCATACTGTCACGTATGATTTTAGTCATAGGGTGTTGGGTCATTATTTACTTTTATATATCCCATATAACAAAGCAAAAACATAAAGCTAAAAGATTAAATTAAATTATAATGACATTAGTTATATTAGGCGGTGGAGAAAGCGGTATTGGTGCTGCATTATTAGCAAAGAAACTAGGATTAGATGTTTTTGTATCAGATGCTAACATTATTGCGACCCAATATAAGCATTTTTTGATAACACACAATATCCCCTTTGAAGAAGGAGGTCATAGTGAGGAAAAGGTGCTATGTTCTCAAGAGGTTATAAAAAGTCCAGGAATACCAAATGATATAGCTATAGTAGAACTGTTGTTAAAAAGTGGCATACCTATAATAGATGAAATAGAGTTTGCTGCACGATACGGAAAAGGAAAAATTATAGCCATAACAGGATCAAATGGCAAAAGCACTACAACATATCTTACATATCATTTACTCAAAGAAGCAGGGTTTCATGTTGCTATAGCCGGGAATATGGGATATAGCTTTGCTAGGTGCATAGCGGAAAATAGTTACGATTACTATATACTAGAGCTATCCAGCTTTCAACTAGACGGTATAAACAACTTTAAAGCAGATATTGCTTGTCTATTAAATATTACATCTGATCATTTAGACAGATACAGTCATTCTATAGCTGCCTATGCAAGAGCAAAACTGAATATATTGCGCAATATGAGTAGTGCAGATCATTTTATTTATAATGCAGATGATCCCATTATTAACCAATACTTGTATGAGCTTAACACTTCCTCAAGATTATATCCTATTTCTATTTTTACTGAAATGCAATTCCTACCTGCTATATACAGCAACAACGAGGCATGCTACTTTAAGTTTAAAGAACATGCTTTTTCCATTAACCACAATCTAATACATTTACCTGGCCCACATAATCGGTACAACACGATGGCTGCCGTCACTATAGCAATGCTGGTGGGAGTTCCCTTAGACGTTATTACCAGTGCATTACCTAGTTTTTATGGATTACCACATCGCATAGAATGGTGTGGTGCACCACAAAATGTAAACTGCTATAATGACTCAAAAGCTACAAATATTGCATCCGTTCAGGTTGCATTACTTAGTTTTAATTGTCCAATCATTTGGATTGTAGGAGGTAAAGACAAAGGAAATGATTATACAGTACTGCTACCAATTATAAGGGAAAAAGTAAAAGCAATTATTTGTTTGGGAAAAGACAATGCTACTATTATGCAAGCTTTTTATCCACTAGGACTGCCTATGCAAGAAACCAATAACATGTCATCAGCTGTAGACCTTGCCTTATCTATGGCATTGCCAGGAGAAGTAATACTTCTATCTCCTGCATGTGCTAGCTTTGATTTATTTAAGAATTTTGAAGATAGAGGAAATCAGTTTAAGAAAAAGATAACATGCCTATTAAGCAATGAAAAACATGCTTAGTATCCATTCACATGAATAGATACTAAGAAACAATTTTTAAAAGTTAACTTTTCGGTTTAGGACTTTCGTTAGTTGCTTTAAACTCTAAAACATTCTGACGAACTTCTTGTGCTATTTTTTTGAGTTCTTGCATGCCTTTACGTACCCGTGTTCCAGCCGTTTTATTATTTTTTTCATAGAATTTATAAAATTCATCTTCTAGAGAAAGAATCAAATCTTTTATTTCTTCAAATCGGTTCATGATATACAAAATAAATTAATAACTAATCTTATACTATGCTATAAGTCGACTACAAAATTAAAACCAATTTACAATAGTCATTATAGCTATATATAATTAACAACAGGGCAAAATTATGGACTTCTAATGCGTATAAATCCCTATTTATATAGCCTAAAACTAAATATACTATCTTTTATGAAATTATCTTCATATTCTTTTTAATATAAAATATGGTGGTTTACATATATGATGCTAAGCTTTTTAAACAGCCCCATTGTTTTTGTATTGAAAATGATTACTTTATTTTTTTATTGGATATGTTTACTCCATTTACATGGGTATACATGTAAGACAGTTTCCTAGAACGTATTTGTTTGAAACAATTAACCGTTTCTTATTAAGAATAACAAAACATGTTTATTATCAATGATTTATATCATTATATATTTAAGCCAACACCTACAAATGATGTCACTGCTGGATAGATGACCTGGGGGAGCTCCAATTTATTTTTTTATTTTTAAATTTAATAGACCTGTTGTATAAGTCCATTATTTAATTTTTTTTGACAAACGTATAAAATAGCATTGTATTTTTCTATATCTTTTATGCCAGTTATGTAATAGCAACTTATGCAACCAGGGTAGGTGTTGTGCCTAAAATTTTTCTAGAACGGAATTGCTGGTGTTTATACCTGTTTACTTTAATACGATAATATTTTGGACTTAACAAAACTGTACTATTGTAGCATCTTTTTTTTCTCACTTGTCTCTTCTATAATCTTTTGTCCAAGTAATGTCAAGGCAGATCAAGGTCCACATATAGAAGGGTCAAAAGGTATTACTATGGGTGATTCTGATTGGCATTTCTATCCATTTTCTATACAAATACGTTCTGGCATCAGACATTACAATAATAAGGAACTAATCAATTGTGCTGATAAGAAGGGAAAAGGTGATCCGTGTCCACCATTTTTTGTAGTACCTACTACACTTGACATAGACATGTTATATGTTAATGATTTTTGTGCAAAAAATTTAGAAACATACCCGAGGATTGGACTGTCTTTATGTTTTCCATATGCTTTAAAAAAAGAATGGAGGCACTTTAGATTTCCAAAAGTATACGGATTTTCAGCTTATGTAGAGTTTTATCAATCTAATCCATTAGCAAGTACATGGGGTAATAGAGTAACTTTTGGGGTGGTTAGAGGAAGCATATTGCAAAAGATGGGTAGTAAACCTCAAAATATTTTTTTAGGAACTGAAGAAATGACCTACCATTGGCAGTTTTCTAGATATTTTCAAATGAACTTCGGATTTGGGTTATTATTAGCCTGGTGGGTACCAAATACCCAACACTATCCCAAGATAAAAGCAACCCTAAATACAAAAAGTATTCGATTAAAACTGGAAGAGGATAACCGTATAAAATTGGTATTTGCTCCTACTATAGGCATAGGCATGCGGTATATAGTTAATCCAGATCCCTTTTTAAGGAAAGATATTCCACCAATTAACGATAAAAAAAGACAAGGAAGTAGAGTGGACTGTAGTATAAGTTATAGCAGCAAATGCCATATACTGGAGAAAAAATACTATCCCATTTTTAGAACATCTTCCTCATTAAGCTTTTCTATCAATCATATTAACGCAATGGTTTGCACATTAGAGTTAGGCTACAATCTACATAAAAAAGCCATTCTGGCTGATACTACTGTTCCAGGAGGTATGGAGTTTATACCATTTCTAGGGCATGAAATACGTTATGGACGATTTTTATCTCAATTGCAAATAGGTTGTCATTTTATTAATGTAAAAAAACCTGCTCCTAGATCTAGTTATTTGGATGATGATTATGCAGAAACGTCATCAGAATTTTCGAAATTTATAGAGGATCGTGGCGTTTTTTCTGTACATTTACAATGTATGCTTACAAAATCATTTTTTGTAGGTATAACTTTTCGTTATAAAGAAATCCCTGGCATTCGATTGGGGATATCCATCTAAGCATATAATTGAATTTTATGTAAAAAAGTGCTATCTTGTGCTAAGATAAATAGTAATTTCAATACATACATATGGCAAATCATAAATCAGCTGAAAAACGAATAAGATCCAATCACACAAAATATGTGCGCAATCGTTATCAGTTAAAGACATGTAGAACTTTTATCAAAAAAGTTAAAAAACTTACAGACAAAACTGCTGCAGAAACGTTATTGCCTACCGTTTTTTCTATGATTGATAAGCTTGCATCTAAAAACATAATTCATAAAAATAAGGGAGCAAATAATAAAGCTAAACTTGCCAAATATGTAAATCGATTAACTGCAACAGCTTCCTAGTTAGCGTAGAGATTTGTATGTCACAAAATAAGGACGTATCAAGAGCGACACTTAGAATAAAAGACTTAGCAAACGAAGATAGACCTAGAGAAAAACTGTTGAAGAAGGGAACTGTTTCTTTAAGTGACGCTGAATTATTAGCCGTCCTTATAGGATCCGGTACTCGTGATATGAGTGTTATCGCACTTGCTCAACATATTTTAAAAGCTAATGGAAATAGCCTTCAAGAACTGGCTAAACGTTCTGTACAAGAATTACAACGCTTTAGAGGGGTTGGTGTAGCAAAAGCCATTACAATTGTATGTGCTATGGAGCTTACACGGAGGCGAGCTTATGAAACCAATAGCAAAAAAGAACTAGTTGACTCTTCTGCTAAAGCATATGCGCTACTTCGACCAGATCTAACAGACAAGCTCATAGAAGAAGCCTGGATATTGTTATTAAATAGGTCTAACTATTTGATCAAAAAAGTCAAGATTAGTAGCGGAGGAATTACTGCAACAATTGTAGACCCGAGTTCAATATTTAGATTAGTACTGGAGCACCAGGCTACGGGTATTATACTGGCTCATAACCACCCCTCTGGTGACCATTCTCCAAGTAATGCTGACATTCAACTAACGCATCGCATTGTAAATGCTGGGAAGCTGCTGAATATAGACATTATGGATCATATTATATTCACAGATAGTAGTTATTTTAGTTTTTCCGACCAAAGAATACTTTATCCATAACACCATATTCTCTTTCTAACATCTTGATTATCTTTGTTTTAAGATGGTTTGCACCAGAAAATTTTCTATACCCTAAAGCCCTTCTATCCATAACAGGACTTCCGCATTTTTAGCTAAAAGCTTCGTGTAGGCCAGACTATAAAATTTCTAAACATTAGTCCTGTATAAATTGCTTTTGCACCTTATGATTGTATCGTAAATTTCTGTTAACCATGTGAACGAAGATGACTACCATCAGAGTATTTATGTTTTGTCTGTGTACTACTTTCACAAAATAGCTCTTTGTCTAAGGGTATTCTAAATGATCTGCGCCCAGCATAACTTACATTATCGAAAGCTCCAGCTTCTTCTAAAATATCATGATATCGCTCAAGAAAATAGCTTTTTATATTATTATTACCTATATATGCACCATGTTTAATGAGTGAAATCATCATATCCTTAGGAGTTTTAACAGACTCGCTTTTGTACGTATAGTGCCCTACCAAAGCAAGCGGAGCTCTTCCATTTTTATCCGGAATATTTGGATCTATTCTATATTTAAGGGATTCATCAAAAGCTTCTTTGTTGCAGTTCTGTATAGAATCTATAAGCAATGATTGATAATGATCTTGGTTTTCAATTATATTAGAATATTGTTCATGATGAGTAATAGTGCTTAGACATATTGGGCATGATGTCTTATGATCTATACATTTGCTATGAAAACGATGATGTATGCTACATGGTAGTACAACAATAGGTTTTGTAACATCATTAGGATCAAATGGCACATGACAAATCGCACAATTCTTTGAGGAAATATCTAATGATGCTCCACTTGGTTCTAATGTAGATCGATTAAATTCATCTGGAGATAGCAAGGGAATAAGATCCTTATGCCCATTAGTTATTGCTAACATTAAAGGCGTAAAGCCACTTTTACTGACTGCTGCAGGACTTTCGCATTTTTAATTAAAAGCTGTATATGGATTACGCCATAACTTTTCCTGAAAAATTTTTAAGGGTTCA
>NZ_QWJI01000018.1 GCF_004354815.1 Cardinium endosymbiont of Culicoides punctatus | reverse complement strand
CTATACAATTATAAAAATTATTAGTAATCAATTATAAAATAATTGTAAGATTTGCATTTTTTGGTGCGGAATGTGGGATGATATATTTCTTTGAGAAAATTAGCCGTTTTTTATCAAATATAGTGGAAAATCCTCAATGTCAGTCTTTTATTCCATCATATATTTGTACCACCACCCGAAATCGGCTGGTAGGAGCATATTTCAAACGACCCTAAGCGGCTGAGTTCAAAATGCCTGGTTGTGAGGGTTAGGAAAAAGGCTTGTAAAAGTCACGTGTGATATAGGAAGGTGAACGAAAGTGAACTTCCGTAGTTAAGTGTCGTAAAAATAAATACTCTCTCAAAAAGGCAGATCTGAAATCGTTTGCTTGATAAGGTATCGAGTTGTCCTACAATACCTGACGATACTAGGAAGCGGTACATAGGCAGTACGATCCTATATTAGGGCTTTACACGGAACTTGAGAACCATCGGTTATTTCCATCCGGTGGGCAGATTCGGTCGTAGTAATTAAGAAGTGGCTGTAATGGCCATGTAGCGAAGGGCTGAATGTGTTTAGACAAAGAATGAAGTCAACAAAAAAAAGGGGATGAACGGAAAACTATAGTAGTAAAAAATGGCTTTAGTTAAAGCAAAAAAACAGAATTATTTATGCAAATAATATCAATATTTATACCCATTTACAAGATAAAAATATGAGAGCCAGCTTGAGTAGCTTAGTATCATATAATTTAACCACCTCCCCAAAATTTTATTGTATATTTTATAGTGAATTATAAATCAGCTGTAAAAATAATATTTTTGCTATACAGCATATAGCGTACTTGGTGAATTTCCTTTTATTTTTGTAGAAAAAACATTAAATTCGTTGATGTCTATTCTTTTCCTTTTTGAGAAAGATTATTTTTTAGTCTAAGAAAATATATGTATGCAATTGTAGAAATAGCTGGTAAGCAATTTAAAGTTTCCAAAAAGCAGAAACTCTATACGCCTAAGTTGCAGAACGAGGTAGGAGATGCCCTTACCTTTGATAAAGTTTTGCTACTAGGTGACGAACAAGGAGCTATTGCTGTTGGCAAGCCTATGTTAGATGGGGTAACCATTACTGCTAAGGTATTGGATCATACCAAAGGAGACAAAGTTATTGTCTTTAAGAAAAAGAGACGGAAGGGTTATAGGGTTAAACGAGGACATCGTCAAGACCATACGCAAATTATTATAGAAGATATTGTAAAGTAACGTAAAAACATGGCACATAAGAAGGGAGCCGGTAGTTCCCGGAACGGGAGAGACTCAGAGAGTAAACGACTCGGCATAAAAAAACATGGAGGAGAACAGGTAATAGCTGGGAATATTATTGTTAGACAAAGGGGTACCCATCATCATCCTGGGAAAAATGTTGGGTTGGGAAAAGACCATACACTATTTGCTTTAGTAGATGGTATGGTTGTTTTTAGAAAGAAGAAAGAGCGGTCTATGGTGTGTGTCGATACCATTTAATTAAGAGATGGCTACACTCCCTTTTCCATCTGAGAAGGAAGAAATAAGTAATATTATAACATATAAAAAAGTAATACTCGCGAACGAGATTCGTTAAAAAGGTAGCACTATGGCAGTAAAAATAAGATTAGCGAGGCGTGGAAGAAGACATTTCGCAGAGTATGATATCGTTGTGGCAGATTCAAGATCGCCAAGAGATGGTCGTTTTATAAAAAAAATTGGCAACTATAATCCAAATACATCTCCTTCAACCGTTAAGTTAGATGAAGAAAGTGCCTTAAAGTGGCTTTTTCAAGGAGCACAACCTACTGACACAGTAAAAAATATTTTGTCTAATCAAGGAATTATGCTAAAAAAACATCTCCAAATAGGTGTAATAAAGGGAGCAATAACCCAAGAAGAAGCAGATAAGAAATTTTTAGCTTGGAAAGAGGCAAAAAATATCAAAAAATAATTAATATGCTTAATAGCTCTATATGAAGAGCTAATCAAGCGTTAGTACATAAGCATTTTTCTTAAAATGCTTATGTACTCTTTAAAAATTTTCAATAAAAAATTAGAACCGTTATTTAAATGAATAGTGAAGATATTAAGTCTAAAGTAAAGGCTATTGTAATTGATAAACTGAATGTTTCAGCTGAAGAAGTCGTGCCTACTGCTCATTTTGTAAATGATCTAGGAGCTGATTCTCTAGATCGCGTAGAATTGGTACTGGAATTTGAAAAAGAATTTGATTTAAAGATTGGAGATGATCAAGCTTCAACACTGCAAACAGTGGGTAGTGTGATAGAATTTTTAGAAAACCATCTATCTCAACACAAAGGATAGTTTTTAACAAACCTTTTGGGTAAAAATGTCATCTGCAAGAGTAGTTATTACAGGATTAGGAACACTTACGCCAATTGGGAACAATGTGAAGGAGTATTGGGAAAGTCTTGTCCAAGGTAAAAGTGGTGCAGGGCTTATAACCAAATTTGATACTTCTAAACATAAAACCAAGTTTGCTTGTGAATTAAAGGGGTATTCTCCAAGTAATTACTTCTCTCCTAAAGATGCTAGACGCATGGATCCATTTTCCCAATATGCCATTGTAGCTGGTGATGAGGCTATCCAAGACGCCCAACTAACGAATCAATTGGTAAATAAGGAACGTGTTGGCGTAATATGGGGATCTGGTATAGGTGGATTGGGGACAACAGAAACAACGGTTTTAGACCTTGTAAAGAATGAGATGGAACCGAAGATAAATCCTTTCTTCATTCCTAAAATCATTCCAGATATACCCTCTGGTCACCTTTCCATCAAATATGGATTTAAAGGACCAAACTTTGCTACAGTATCTGCATGTGCCTCTTCTATAAATGCTTTAATAGCAGGTTATCAACTTATTAAATTAGGGGATGCAGATGTAATTGTAGCGGGAGGTTCAGAAGCGCCTATTATCCAAGTAGGTATTGGAGGATTTAATGCATTAAAAGCCCTATCTCAAAATAATGAGGACTATATGACTGCCTCTCGCCCTTTTGACAAAACAAGAGATGGCTTTGTAATGGGAGAAGGAGCAGGTGCTTTGATACTTGAATCCTACGAACATGCGAAAAAAAGAGGTGTCAAGATTTATGCAGAAGTAGTTGGTGTAGGTATGTCTGCAGATGCATATCATATTACAGCACCAGATATGGATGGTGTTGTTTTAGCCCTACAGCGTGCATTAGATCATGCAAAGCTTTCTCCAGATAGTATTGATTATATCAATGCCCATGGAACAAGTACCCCCCTAGGAGATATTAATGAGTTAAATGCTATCCAACGTGTTTTTGGGTGTCATATGCATAAGCTCAATATCAGTTCTACAAAGTCAATGACAGGACACCTCCTAGGTGCTGCTGGAGCGATTGAGTCCATTGCTACTATTTTAGCATTGCAATACCAAGTGGTACCACCAACAATTAATCATAAAGTAGTAGATGAAAATATAGATCCGAATATTAACCTAACTTTAAACAAGGCCGAAACCCGTTCTCTATTTTTTGCGCAAAATAATGCTTTTGGCTTTGGTGGACATAATGCTTCCGTTATCTTTAAAAGATGGGACGAATCCTAAACATAATAAAGTTTTTTTTTATAAAAAAAGATGCTGCTACGCAGCAATTACTAACCTTTGTAAGAACAGTTACGGGTAGGATTCCTTCAAATATCTCATTATATAAAATTGCGTTACAACATAGTTTTACAAAAGATAAAGAGGATCCTCCCTCTAATGAACGACTTGAGTTTTTAGGGGATGCTGTACTATCTTTGGCAGTAGCAGATTTTCTCTTTAAGAAATATCCTTTAAAAGAAGAAGGTTTTCTGACAGAAATAAGGTCTAGGCTCGTTAATAGAAGCGCTCTAAATGAACTGGCGAGAAAAATTCATTTAGATAAGGTATTACACTACCGTTCTAATGTGGTAAAAAGAGCAGGTAGTAGAAACATCTATGGCAACGCATTGGAGGCATTGATTGGTGCAATATATTTGGACCATGGATATGAACATTGCAAAAAAATCATTACTGAGCGACTCATAGGTAACTATATAAGTCTAAAAGATCTTGTAGAGAATGATCAAAACTTTAAAAGTAAAATTATTAAATGGGCTCATAAAAATCATGTTCAAATATTTTTTAATCTATTATCAGAAAAAGAATATAATCGTTATAGAGAATTTACCATCCAAATACGCATGGAAAATAAGGTTATAGCTGAGGGTACTGGGAGAACTAAAAAAAATGCTGAACAAATGGCGGCGCAACAAGCTTTGCAGCAAATAGAGGAAAAATGGGGTAAGTTTGTAGACTAATGTGATAGAACTAAAATAGGTTCGAAAACAATGTATATATGCAACTTGCAAAAAATAGGAAAATTTAATACTACATAATTGGAAATACCATGTCTAAAGGAGTAATCATTTTTAGCGTATGCACTTTTACAAAAGGGGCTTTAGATATTTTTCAAAAAAACAATTTGATCGTTTATGGTATTCTTGAAGATGATAAAACCTGGCATAACAGAGAGATCTATGGAGTGCCTATTTTAGGTGCTACAGATGACCATAAATTTCTTGAATTACTCGATGAAGAATGTGCTTCGTTTATTGCATATGGAAATATAGCAAAAAGGAAAAGTATCTTAAACTTTCTACATGCACACCATAAAGACAATTCCATCTCTGCCGTTCATCCTACTGCTATTGTTGCAGAACATATCCAGTTAGGTCAAGGTAATTATATAGGTGCCCAAGTTTGTCTAGCACCAGAAGTGAATATAGGTAATCATTGCATACTGAACAATGGTGTAATTATTGATTACCAAACACAAATACATAATTTAGTCCAAATAGGAGCTGGGAGCGTTATTGGAGACAATGTGATTATAGAAGAAGGTGTATATATTGGCATTGGAGCAACCATTATCTCTGGAGTTACTATCCAAAAAGGTGCAAGTATTGGTGCAGGCTCTGTTGTTTTAGGAAATGTAAAAAAAGATGATATATTACTAGGAAATCCGGCTAAATCTATCAAACAATCTGCTTAGAGTTGTTCACTACATATGGATAAGCCATGAAATTTCTAAAATATAAACCATCCTCTCATGATTTTTTATTATGTATCCAAAGTTAAGTAAACTTAAAGCAAAATATATCCGCCAATTAGCCCTGAAAAAATATCGTCTAGAAAAGACTGCTTTTATTTTAGAGGGGAAAAAAAGTATTCATTTACTCCTTACCTCAGATTACGAAATAAAATTTATAGTTGGCACTGTTTCTTTTTTTAAAGCAAATCCAGATTTTTTTATTGGCTATGAAAAGCCAATAGAAATTTTTGAAGTAAGTAACGTAGAGCTCTCTCAATTGGGTTCTTTTACTAACAATCAGGATATACTTGCTGTAGTTTCGATGCCTAAACAAAATCAACCAATTATATACTCTACTGGCATTACACTGGCATTAGATAATATTAGGGATCCGGGGAATTTAGGTACTATTATTCGAATAGCAGATTGGTACGGCATATCCACCCTACTTTGTTCTCAATCTACAGTAGCGTTGTACAACCCTAAAGTTCTACAAGCAAGTATGGGATCTTTTATGAAAGTCAATATACACTATGTAGACTTGTCAAACTATTTAGCAGAAAGCAAGCTCCCTATTATAGGTGCTATGTTGGGAGGAGAAAATGTGCATAACTTTTCATTTCCAGATAGAGGAATTTTGGTAATAGGGAATGAATCTAGTGGAATCCAAGATGAAATTAAAAAAAATCTTACGCACTCTGTTTCCATTCCTGGATATAGTAGTGCCGAATCGTTAAATGCAGCTATGGCAACAGCTATTGTATGTGATAATTGGAAAAGAGTAGATTATAATCATAAAAAAGACAGTGGTTGTTGAAGTATATGATACGAATGCTTAATCTATTCTTTCCTATGCGTTTTTTAGTGCCTGAATAATCTAGTGATGGTCTTTATTAAAGCCATTTTTTACTACATTTACATCAGTCAGACATTGAGGACACTTTTCTATGATATATTCATTTGAGAAAAATGAACCGTTTTTTTTATCGAAAAAAATTGAAAATACTCAATGTCAATGGATTATGACATCATATATTTAAGCTACCACCGTTTTTTATATAGAACTATGGTAAAAAAAGAACAAAATATTTTAGAAGAAATAACATCCTCCGATTATCAATATGGATTTGAAAGTAATATCCCCGTAGATGCGATTCCAAAAGGGTTAACAGAAGCAACGATTAGACTGATTTCTGAAAAAAAGCAAGAACCAAACTGGCTTCTAAAACGTCGCCTGCAAGCCTTCCACCATCTAGCCAAATTAAAAGAACCTGTTTGGGCGAAAGTATCCTATCCACCCATAAATTATCAAGATATCATTTATTACGCTGCACCTAAGCAAAAGGTGCAATTAAATAGTTTGGATGAGGCAGATCCAGAACTTTTAGCTACCCTCAAGCGTTTAGGTATTTCTTTGGAAGAACAGAAAAGACTCACAGGAGTAGCTATGGATATAGTACTAGATAGTGTCTCTGTTGCGACCACCTTTAAGGAAACGTTACATAAATTAGGCATTATATTTTGCTCCTTTAGCGAAGCTGTTCAAAAATATCCTGAACTGGTACAACAATATATAGGAAAGGTCGTACCAATGACGGATAACTACTTTGCGACATTAAATACCGCAGTTTTTAGCGATGGCTCATTTTGTTACATTCCAAAAGGTGTACATTGCCCCATGGAGCTTTCCACTTACTTTCGTATAAATGCCAATAATACAGGTCAATTTGAACGTACGCTAATTATTGCCGAAGAAGACACCTATGTTAGTTATCTAGAGGGATGTACCGCTCCTATGCGTGATGAACACCAACTGCATGCTGCTGTGGTTGAAATTTATGCGAAAAAGGGAGCACATGTAAAGTATTCTACTGTACAAAATTGGTATCCCGGAAACAAAGATGGGATAGGTGGTGTATACAACTTTGTAACCAAAAGAGGACTCTGTGCGGGAGAATATTCTAAAATATCTTGGACCCAGGTAGAAACAGGATCGGCCATTACTTGGAAATACCCTAGCTGTATTTTAATGGGAGATCATTCTATAGGAGAATTTTATTCTGTAGCTGTGACAAAAAATAAACAACAAGCAGATACAGGAACTAAGATGATCCATTTAGGTAAAAATACCAAAAGTAGAATCGTAGCCAAGGGTATTGCTGCTGGCTATTCAAACAATAGCTACAGGGGTTTGGTTAAAATTACTGCTGATGCAACAAACGCTTCTAATTATTCCCAATGTGATTCTTTACTGATTGGGAATAGCTGTGGGGCACATACGTTCCCTTATATAGAAGTAAAAAATGCGACAGGACAAGTAGCACACGAAGCAACTACTTCTAAAATTAGTGAGGACCAAATTTTTTACTGCAATCAACGTGGTATTGATAATGAACATGCTATTGCACTTATTGTAAATGGATATTGTAAAGAGGTATTAAGACAACTACCTATGGAGTTTGCTGTAGAAGCGCAAAAGCTCCTGGCCATAACTTTGGAAGGTAGTGTGGGATAATTTTTTCGTATTTGTTCCATCATATATTTAAACCACCATCAAGTATAGTAGTAAGCATTTGTCATTTTATGAATCAAACTAAAAAGGAAAGTATTTCTATTCAAAAACAGTATCCTATACGACAATGGTTAGCTGTCCTTAGATGTTACGTTTTATTATTTACTGCCATTTTACTCTTTATTGGGTGTAGCAAAAACGACAATCAAGTCTTCGAGAAAAATGATATGTTCTATCTAGATAGTGTTTTGCTTGGAAAAATAGAAGAGCTGTCTCTAGCTATTCAGGAATATAAGTTAACAGATTATGAAAAGCAAGCAAACGCTTCTCCTGGAAAAGGCATTTCAAAAATACTTGAGCAATTTCGTATGATGGAAGAAAGCGTTCGAAGATATCCAAAGATTATCCGTCATTCAATTGCACAGAATACAATAGCGGAGATAGGCAATCTTCTTAGAAAATTACTTCGTGATATACAAAGTATAAAAAACAATCAAGCTAGAAACCAATTTATTCAAGCATTTAATAAATTAAATCGTTCTGTTTCTTAAGTATAAATGATATTATAGTTTTTGTATAGAGCGCTAAATGATGGGTAATATGAATGATTTAAAATAGATTTCATTTTTTTGTAAACGTTAATATGTCCTTAACAACCCTCTACTTACCCAAAATGGGTGAAAGTGTAATAGAAGCAATCGTATTGCATTGGTGTGTCCAAGAAGGGGAACCGATTGTAGAAGGAGATATACTACTGGAGGTAGCTACAGATAAAGTCGACGCAGAAGTACCCGCTATGTATTCGGGTACCATTAGAAAGCTGCTCGTTCAAAAAGGAGAAATCGTTGCTATTGGTGCTCCGATTGCTATATTGGAAGCAGAAAATGGCACTATTCAACCAATAGAAACTAATGTTACGGAAAAAATTCCGAGTATATCGACACTTACTGTTGTACCAACACAAGATCTTTCATTTACAACAACACCATTAACTGTTTTTGGCAAGCATAGCCTATCGATGAGCCCTTTAGTAAGGGGAATGGTTAGAAAACATCATATTCACCCAGAAGAGCTAGAAAATTTAGTTGGTAATGCGAGGGATAAACGTATTACAAAAGACCTCCTTTTAGACTATTTAAAAAACAAAACCAGAACTTTACCGGCTATAGAATCTGCCAATCTGCATGTATTTCAAGAGCCGATTACGCCATTAGAGGGTGATGAGGTGATCCAAATGGATCGTGTAAGGACACTTATTGCCAACCGAATGGTCCAATCCAAAAAAATTTCTCCGCATGTTACTTCTTTTATGCGTGCAGATTTAACCGATCTTGTGGACTGGAGAGCACAGCATAAAGCTTCTTTTGAAACAAAATATGGTATTAAACTTACCTATAATCCACTTTTTATGGCCGCAATTGTTCGTGCTTTGCAGGTATTTCCATTGCTCAATGCTGTAGTTTCTAATAATCAAATTATCAAAAGAAAGCATGTCAATATTGGCTTTGCCGTAGCACTACCTGATGGAAATCTATTAGTCCCTGTTGTTAGAAAGGTAGAAACGTTACCTTTCACGACTTTAGCAAAACAGATTGATACGTTGATACATAAAGCACGTAGTGGTACCATTCTTGCAGATGAGCTAACAGGTGCCAGTTATACCATTTCTAATATTGGGTGTTTTGGAAATCAAATGGGCACACCAATTATCGTGCAACCACAAGTAGCTATTCTTGCATTAGGTACTATTGAGAAACGTCCTGCTGTCGTTCATATAGGAGAAGAAGATGTGATAGCTATTCGTGATGAAATGTTTCTATCTCATACATATGATCATCGTATTATAGATGGGGCAGTAGGAGGCGGTTTTTTGAAGCATTTGGCTACCGAGCTAAAGCTTTTGCCTCAGCATATAGATCTTTAATGTTATAATAAGCATGGTATGCATGTAGGTGTGTGGGTGCATAGACCATATAGATTATTGATATTTATATAGATATATTTGTAGATAAGACCATTTTATTTTATAACTTTGTTTTCATAGTTTATGTTTGTTTCGTTTTTTTGTTATAAATTAAAAAACGAGTGGCATTGCTATAATTGATTTATAGTAAAAAAATTAATGGTTTAAATTCGAATACAAATTATGACTCAGAAAGAAGTAATATTCGTAATATCACGTAAAACAGGTCTTGATAAGGAAGATATTAAAAAAACCATAGATGCGTTAACTGATGTCGTTCAGGAGTCTGTTATAGATAACCAACGTGTGCATTTCAGTGGATTTGGCGTGTTTTTCAAGAAAAAACGTGCACAGAAAATTGGACGTAATATCAGCACCAATACAGCCATAGTGGTAGAGGAACATTATATTCCAGCTTTTAAGCCATCTAAGCTTTTTGCAACAAAGATTAAAACGGCAAGCTAACATATTAGAAATTAGGTGGTTGGGTTTTTATCACGTCATTTGGGAATATTCCCAAATGACGTGATCTCATTTTAATTAAATAAAAAGTACGTGTACGTATGTGAATGGCTTGCTGCTTTATTTTTTCTTTTTTTCTTTTATATACTGTTTATACTCTACTTCCTCTGTGATGTCCTTAGGTTTTCCCTCTTTTCTTCGTTGCAGTTTTTCTAGAAGCTCTTCTAGGTTTTTATTTTGCCTTGTGTTTAATGGTGTTTCTTCTATGCGATTTTTTTCTGATAATGTGAAGAATTCTCTTAGTTCATTAATTCCTACCAGTAATTCTTCTTTATTTTTTTTTGGTATTGTTTCTCTTTTTTCTTCTTCTTCTTTTGCTTTTTTTAGCATCTTTATTACTTCATCTTGTGATTTTTTTAATTTTTCTGGATTCCATTGGTTAATTTCTCTTTGTATTGTAGAGAGGTTCCAGAACTTCTTTAGTTCCGTTGGTATCAATTCGGCTATAAATGTTTTTGCTTCTTGTAGTGCGCTTGGGTTAGGAAGAGGTGGTGGGATTGGTATATTTTTTGTTGGTGGATTATTTTTATTTTGGTCTTGTGCTGCTTTCCTCGCTTGCAGGGTGTTTAGTAAATTTTTGAGTTCTTCCAAACCCAAGTTTGGCATGTTTTGTTGCTCTTCCGGTTTCAGGAATGTGTTTAGTTTATTGATGTCTCCTAGTAATTTACTTCTATCTTCTTCTTGCGTTGCTTGTTCTTGACGTATTTCCAGTTTTCTTATTAATCTTTTCAATTCTTCTGCTGTCATGGTATCTACCTGTTCTTCTTTTGCTGCTGTTAGGAAAGAACGTAATTCAAGTGGTATTTCCTGATTTCCATTATTTTCATCTTCCTGCTTTTCTTTTGATGCCAATATTGCGTTCAGTTCATTTATTAATGCTTTCCGTTGTTCTGGTGTCAGATTAGCTATCCGTTCCTTTTCTTCTTTTGTTAGGAAAGGGAGTAGAAACAATGGCATTGGAAGATTTTTATTACTTACTGTTGTTATTAAACTTTTCAGTCCTTCCAGTGGTATGTTATGGACTAGTGCCATGTGTTCTGGTGTTAGGATCGTGGATAAGGTCAGTGTTTGTTGCTGTTCATTATATGGGTTACGTGTATTTTGATGTGGTACACCACCACCACCGCTGCCTAGATTTCCACTATTTCCATAATGAGATAAGGTATTTGATGGTTCTAAAGTTGATGTTTTTGTTTTATTATCAGTATTTTTCGGTAGATTATTTGAACAGATAGAAACTATGTCTTTTGAGTCTGTTTTTGTGGGATTATGAATTTTTTTTGTATTACTATATGCTGGTTGTAGTCCTTTCAGGCCTCCACAATCAAGGTTTGAGCCAAGTAATACATAACCAATGGTAGGCCAAATAACTTTTGGCATTACCCATTTTTGTAAACTAGATTTTTGTATATTTTGTATACTTTGGGTTGTTTTATATTCCATATGTTTTTTATTTTTTTGTTTTTACTGTTGAACAATCTTTAATATATAGAACATCTATGCATAACGCCATAACGAACGGAACTAAATGTATAGTATCACTTAGATACATAATCTGAGCATATAATATTACATATCTGTTTTGTATTATAAATTTTTTATAAAAAATCTTACCTACTTTCATGGTATCAAAAAAAAATAGTAATTCCAAATTTTAGCGTTTGTGTTAGAAGTGTTCAATGGGCATTACATGTTGGTTAACATTGATTGTTAAAACTAAAAAAAATGAGTTGCATAAATAATGATGACTTCTTTATGAAAGAAGCATTAAAAGAAGCAAAGAATGCAGCACAAATAGGAGAGGTGCCCGTTGGAGCAGTGGTGGTTGCTCATGGGAAAATTATTGCACGTTCTCATAATCAGGTGCAACTACTAAAAGACCCAACAGCTCATGCAGAGTTATTAGCTATAACAGCCGCAAATAACTATCTTGGTAGTAAATATCTAATAGACTGTACACTATATGTTACCTTGGAGCCTTGTGTAATGTGTGGAGGAGCCTTATATTGGTCACAACTAAAACGTATCGTTTTTGGTGCCAGTGATCTTAAAAGAGGATACCGAACATTGACTGCTTCTATACTACATCCGAAAACAGAGGTAGAGCCAAATATTTTGGAACAAGAATGTCATAAATTACTTATCTGTTTTTTTAAACAACGAAGAAACGCTATATTGTAAAAGCTAGCAGACTGTATTGTTTTGTCGTTATCATAATACTTAAATTATTTATGAATTTTGAGTTTCCATCTTTATTGCCATATAGTTACGATGCGCTAGAGCCTTATATAGATGCACGAACTATGGAAATACACCATACCAAACATCATCAGGCCTATGTGAATAACTTGAACCAAGCGCTTGTTGGTACGTCCATAGTAGCTGTAGACGGGTTAGAGTCAGCTGTCTTGGATGAGCTTTTAAAGAACATAAGTAGATATAGTCCCATTGTTCGAAACAATGCGGGTGGCCATTTTAACCATTCTTTTTTCTGGAATAGTCTTACACCCCATGCGTTAAAAAAACCTGAATCTCTATTGCTCGAGGCAATAGAAGGGTCGTTTGGCAGTTTTGAAGCTTTTCAAAAGCTCTTTTCTACAACAGCAGCAACGCATTTTGGCTCTGGATGGGCTTGGCTGTCTGTTTCTAAAAAAGATGGGAAGTTAATCGTCTCCAGTACAGCTAATCAAGACAATCCACTTATGGATGTAATACCCGTTGAAAATCAGGGTATCCCTATTTTAGGACTAGATGTATGGGAACATGCTTATTATCTTTTTTACCAAAATAGACGTCAGGAATATATAGCGTCTTTTTGGAATATTATCAATTGGAAGGTAGTTGAAAGTAGGTTTATGGAAACAATGAAAGTGAAAAAGTAGAAAAATTAACCAAATATATTATGATAATACATATTACATAATAATGTTATATCGTAAACTCTATCTACACTTGAATAGATCTTACTTCTATAAAATTTGTGTAAAGCTGTTTAGGTTTTATAGCTTTTAACTCCATGTTATGGCTGGATTGGTTTTTCTTCAAGAAAAAAGGCCACTTATTTTTTAAATGACGTTATGCAAAAAAAGGAAAAAAGCAATTTACAACACAACGCTCAGTCTATTTTTTTCTTAATTATAGCAACTATACTAGGGTTACTGATCTATTATGGTAGAGATCAAGGCATTATTTTTATTTCTGAAAAACGCTTTGAAAAAATGATGCTAGAACAGGATGTCAAATCAATTACGTTGATTACCAATCAACATCTTGTAGAGGTAACAATTAAAGATGATGCGCTTAAAAAAGAGTCTTATCAGAAAGAATTGGCGGGAAGACCAGCATGGAAAAAGTCACATCGCTTTATCTATGCTTTTAGAATACCATCTTTTGAGATATTCGACAAAAATTTTAAGGAGTTAGAAGCTAAACTTAGTCCCGAAGATAGAATAGGTTATATGTCTGAAGAGCGCTCAGAACCAGGAAGTTTTATAAACTGGTCCTTTTTACTTACACTATTTTTAATTTATTGGTTTTTTATTCGTAAATCAGGAAGTGGTATAGCAGGTCCTGGAGGGCAGTTTTTTAGCATGAACACCTTAAAGACAACGATCTTTGATAAAGACAATAAGATTAAAGTTACCTTTCAAGATGTTGCTGGCATGAAGGAAGCCAAAGAGGAATTAAAAGAAATGGTGGATTTCTTAAAGACGCCTGAAAAGTTCACTTCCCTTGGTGGAAAAATTCCTAAGGGAGTACTTTTAATTGGTCCGCCTGGAACGGGTAAAACCTTGCTTGCTAAAGCGGTAGCTGGAGAGGCCAACGTTCCATTTATTTGTTTATCCGGATCGGACTTTGTAGAAATGTTTGTGGGTATAGGAGCAGCTCGTGTCCGTGACCTCTTTAAAAAAGCAAAAGAAAAGGCGCCTTGTATCGTATTTATAGATGAAATAGATGCAGTAGGAAGGGCACGTGGTAAGGCAAATATGCCTGGCGTGAATGACGAACGTGAAAATACACTAAACTCTCTTTTGGTAGAAATGGATGGCTTTTCTACCAATTCTGGTGTGGTTATTATAGCCGCTACCAATAGACCAGAAGTGTTAGATAGTGCATTATTGCGTCCAGGTAGATTTGATAGACAAGTGAGCATAGACAACCCAGATATTATTGATAGGGAAGCCATTATAAAGTACCATAGCAAGCAACTCAAATTAGAGAAACATATACGTATTAAACAACTTGCTGAACAAACACCAGGGTTTTCCGGGGCAGATTTGGCTAATATGTGTAATGAGGCGGCTTTAATAGCAGCGAGAAAGAATAAGCGTTTTGTAACAATGGTGGACTTCCAGGCTGCTATAGATCGCATTATTGGTGGATTGGAAAAAAGAAACAAAGTTATTTCTCCAGCAGAGAAAAGGATTGTTGCCTACCACGAAGCTGGCCATGCTATTGCTGGGTGGTTCTTAGAACATGCCCATCCACTGATTAAGGTAAGTATCGTACCACGTGGTACAGCAGCACTTGGCTATGCACAGTATTTACCTAAAGAACAGTTTATCTATCAAGAGGAAGAGCTCCTAGATGAAATGGCTATGGCTCTGGGAGGAAGGGCTGCAGAGGAGTTAATTTTTGGTAAAATTTCTACGGGTGCTTTGAGTGACTTGGAGCGTACGACTAAGTTGGCATATAGTATGGTTACCATTTATGGTATGAATCCTAAAGTAGGTCATCTATCTTTCTATAATTCAAAGCAAACAGATTATGCTTTTACCAAACCTTATTCCGAAAAAACAGCATATGCCATAGATGAGGAGGTAAGAAATATCATAGATGCTGCGTATGAACGTGTAAAGGCATTGCTTAAAGATAATATGGACAAGTTGATGCTTTTGGCAGAAGCTCTATTAGCAAGAGAAACGTTATTTAAATCAGACTTAGAGCGTTTGATAGGTAAACGTTTTGTTTCAATTTCTGATACTAAAAATGCTGCACCAACTGCTAATTCAGCAGCAGCTACTGAACAAGAAATAGAAGATCCTAATCAAGATATGACACCATCTAGCATCAAAAATGATCCTAAAGATGATCCTGATAAAAATATAACAGATGTACAAGGATTTGTCCGTAATGATGTGACAGAAATTTAGTATAACGAGCATACTTTTATTTTTAGCTCCTGCCAGCAGGGGGTGGCATATGAAGAGATATTAGTGCTACTTGCTTCTAAGTAATTTTAAGGTCGGCTGATTCATTACATGCATATTTGCTTAATGCATTAAATTTTAATTTAACGTCTGCTCAAATACAAAGATACCATGGTATGAAAAAAAAAATAGGTGTACTTATGGGTGGATTTACGCTAGAGCGACATATTTCACTAGAAAGTGGGCGGAATATTTGCAGTAAATTGATTGCATCTGCACAATATGATGTAATGCCACTTTTTTTATCTGGCTCTATGCAAGAACACCGTATTTTTACATTACCTACCGCTCTTTTACTAAAAGATAATGCAGATGATGTACATGATTACCTCTTACATCCATGCAAGTACGATAAGCAAAAAGAAATACTCAATACCATTAGAGCAGAAGCACATTCCATTACAAAAACTTATGCAAAAGATGCTGTCTTTTATCCAAAAGAAATTGATTTTAAATTTATTAAAGATAATATAGACTTTGTTTTTATCGCTTTGCATGGTAGGCCCGGAGAAGATGGCACCTTGCAAACCATTTTAGAGCAATATGATATCCCTTACAATGGATCTGGCATTGCAACAGCAGCTTTAACAATTGATAAATATGCTACCAATCAACTGCTAGCGAAAAATGGGTTTTATGTTGCCAAACAGTTTCTTATTACCGATGATCAGTGGAGTGCAGCACCGGACCTATTGATGGATGAAATAGAACGTATTTTTAATTATCCCATGATTGCTAAACCAATTGATGATGGTTGTAGTAGTGGCGTAATCAAAATTACCCATAGATCTCATCTACTTGCATATGCTTCCGCTAGCTTTAGAGCAGCCCAAGCATTGCCTGATAATTTAAGGCAATTACTTGGATTGGAGGTGGGCGCTTTTTTCCCACAACAAAAATGTTTCTTGCTAGAAGATTTTATAAGAAAAGATGCTTCCATGCTTGCTTGCTTAGAAACAACAACTGGATTATTGACTTATATTTCCCAAAATGGAAATATGATATATGAAATTTTTGAACCTTCGGAAGTATTAGCAGCTGAAGGTATACTTTCATTAGAAGAAAAATTTTTAGCTGGGGAAGGACATAATATTACACCTGCACGCTTTTCTAGCGATAAACAGTCATCTATGGCTATCAGTCAAATGGTTAAAACGCAACTAAAAACCATAGCACAAACTTTAAACCTACAAGGCTATGCTCGTATAGATGCATTTGTAAAAATTTATTCTGATCAAAGTGTAGAAGTATGGGTTATTGAAGTCAATACTTTGCCTGCTATGACCCCAGCTACCTGTATTTTCCATCAAGCTGCTTTAAATGGCTATAGCTCATTCGATTTTGTAGATAAAATTATCCAATATGGATTTACAAAAAGAAATTTTAGTACCTATTCCTCCATCAATTTTTCTAAAAATGGATAAAAAGAAACTTAAAAAAATCATTAAACATCTTTTTTATATCTTTTTTTTGAGTCTAATAATGCTATTGGGGTTCTTTTATATGTTCTTACCTCGTATTACAAATCATGGTAAAACGGTTCAAGTCCCCAATTTAATAGGCATGCATTTAGATGAGTTGGATACACATTTAGCGACATGCCATCTGCGTTATGTAATAACAGATAATACAGATTATTCAGAAAAACACCCTCCATTTACTGTTTTACAGCAATTTCCTGCTGTAGGTGTTTGGGTGAAGGAAAATAGAAAACTCTACTTAACTTTAAATGCCGAACATCCACCACTTGTTAAAATGCCTAACCTTATTGAGGTGTCTATTAGGCAAGCACAATTGTTATTAAAAAATCGGGGATTGAAATTAGGTAACATTAAGTATATTCCAGATATTACAAAATACACTGTGCTAGAACAGTGGTATGATGGTCATCCTATATCTGCTGGAAAGTCTATTAATAAAGGTTCGTCCATTGATTTGGTTGTTGGTGCTGGTTTGGGTACACAGATCATTGAAGTACCTGACGTTGTAGGAATCCCTTTGGAAGAAGCTAGTTTAATATTGCTAGAATATGGCATGCGTGTGGGATTAACCAGTATAGAAAAAAATAAGACCTTACCTGTTGGAAGTATTTTAAGGCAAAATCCTGTCGCAGGAACTCAGGTACGATTAGGTACTGCTATTAATCTCTATATAGCTAATCCATAGAAGCGCGTATCTGAACCGATTTTTGCGCATAAAAAAGAAATATATGCAATCCTGGAAACTAGCGTGTAACATTCGTAATATATTATGTATTTATGTATCATAGTCAAGATCCCATTATTGCCTTAGCAACACCATTAGGAATGAGTGCCATTGCTGTAGTACGTCTCTCTGGTAAAGGCGTTATAAGTATGCTAAATACAGTGTTTCGTGGTAACGATCTTACAAAACAAGCTTCACATACCATTCATTTTGGTTGTATTCAAAAGGAAGATACCATGATTGATGAAGTGTTGGTTGCGCTTTTTATTGCTCCTCATTCCTTTACCAAGGAGGATTCCGTAGAAATTTCCTGTCATGGCTCACCTTTTATTGTGCATCAGTTAATACAACTTTTTATTGAAAGAGGTGTGCGTATAGCTGAGCCTGGAGAATTCACTAAAAGAGCTTTTTTAAATGGTCGTTTCGATTTGACGCAGGCAGAAGCTGTTGCCGACCTTATATCGGCAGATTCTGCTTTGGCACATCAAATTGCTCTTCGGCAAATGCGTGGTGGTTTTGCTTCCGATTTAAAAGCACTTCGGGAAGAACTCATTCATTTTGCAGCCATGTTGGAACTAGAGTTGGATTTTTCAGAAGAAAATGTTGAATGCTTAGATAGAACAGATTTACAAGCATTGGCTGATAAAATTATTGTAGCTATAAGGTTGCTTATGGAAAGTTTTAGCTTTGGAAATGTAATTAAAAATGGTATTCCAGTGGTTATTGCTGGCAAACCCAATGTAGGTAAATCTACTTTATTGAATAACTTATTACATGAAGAGCGGGCTATTGTTTCTCCTATAGCAGGTACAACCAGAGATACGATTGAAGGACAGCTGCACTTAGGAGGCATGTTATTTAGATTTATAGATACAGCGGGCTTAAGGGAAACCGTATCGGATGAAATAGAAGCTATAGGTATTGACCGAACCAAGCAACAGTTGCGTAAAGCCTCTGTGGTATTTTATTTAGTAGATGTATCTACTACAACTTTGGCAGAAGCTGAAGAGGAACTGGTAGCATTAGGTTTAGAAGGGTTTCCAATAATTAGAATTGTAAATAAGGTAGATATTGCCATATCTGAAAGTACGCTAGAAAGTTTTGTCCAAAAAGATTATTTACCCATTTCAGCTCGAGCAAATTCAGGTACGGATAAACTCAAAAATGAACTTTTGCAGATTGTAGCTGGAGCGCAACTGGATACTACTGGAACAGTTGTAATGAATGCACGCCACTACGAACGTTTACAAAAGAGTAAACAGGCTTTAGAGGCAGTTATAACAGGGCTTAAAATGAAGCTATCTAGTGAGTTATTGGCTTCAGATATACGTACTGCACTACACCACCTAGGTGAAATTACAGGAGATATTACAACGGAGGATATTTTGGGGGAGATTTTTTCCAAGTTTTGCATTGGCAAGTAAAGAATAGGGGACTAATCAAATGCTTCAGCCTTATATTTAAATCGAATGAGTAAAAACAAGCTTATGGAAAGTAATCCAAAAGACCCTAGCAAGTTGAGGATCAAATTTACAAGGAGTTGTTGGATTTTTCGGGTCTTCTTTTAGACATATGTAACTTAAATCTTTAGCTACCAAATATTCTTTTTTTAGAAGATGTAATGCTTGTTTTAAAAGATATAGCTTTATCAAATTCATCAGCTGAAGATTTAATAATCCATTTGATATATGAGGCTATTTCTTCTACTTCTTCTTTGGTTTTATCGCTAAAATCTTCAATATCATTGGGTATACTAATAGTAAAACATCTGGATTGATTCCAATTTTTTATAGGATATTCATTATTATTAAGACCTACATATCTAGTAACCGACATTTCGCACAAAAATTTGGGATTTTTTATTTTCTCTATTTATTACATAAATGTTACTATATTTTTAGGGTTT
>NZ_QWJI01000017.1:22540-37875 GCF_004354815.1 Cardinium endosymbiont of Culicoides punctatus | reverse complement strand
GCAATTATGATAGTCATTGATAGTATAAATAAAGGTAACGCTTGGGCTAAGTAAAATCATATATTTGTACCACCACCGTATCCACGTTGATTGAAAATCCTAATGTCTTCATTGCGTTACCCTTTTAAAGTCGAATAAGGTTGAACATTACCCCCTAGCCCTTCCACATATGTTTGGTTTTCCCAAACTCGGAGTACGATAACCAGTCTGAGTACCTAAAAAAGAAGAATGTATAAATGAAGAAATAAATATCATGTATTAAAAATAAATGGCAACTACCTACTCTCCCGCATTTTACTGAAGTACCATCGGCGCTACTGGGCTTAACTGCTCTGTTCGGAATGGGAAGAGGTGTTCACCAGCGCTTTCGTCACCCTTATTTTCAATTTCTTATAAATATTTTAAAATCCCTTGTATTCAAGAATAATTAATTGACTATTGTAAAAGCAAAATCAAGGAAAAAAATAAGAAACTTTCGGGTAATTAGTATTGCTCAGCTTTGCTATTTCTAACTTTACACCTGCAACCTATCAAGGTCATCATCTTTGACCACCCTTATTGAAGTCTCATCTTGAGGCGAGTTTCGTGCTTAGATGCTTTCAGCGCTTATCTCTTATAAACGTAGCTACTCAGCAATGCAACTGACGTCACAACTGATACACCAGAGGTTTACCCAACCCGGTCCTCTCGTACTAAGGTTAGCTCCTCTCAAACTTCCAACGCCCGCAATAGATAGAAACCGAACTGTCTCACGACGTTCTGAACCCAGCTCGCGTGCCACTTTAATGGGCGAACAGCCCAACCCTTGGAACCTGCTCCAGCTCCAGGTTGTGACGAGCCGACATCGAGGTGCCAAACCTCCCCGTCGATATGAGCTCTTGGGGGAGATCAGCCTGTTATCCCCAGAGTACCTTTTATCCTTTGAGCGATGGCCCTTCCATTCGGAACCACCGGATCACTATATCCGTCTTTCGACTCTGCTCGACTTGTTTGTCTCACAGTCAAGCACCCTTATGCTATTGCACTCTATGCACGATTACCATCCGTGCTGAGGGTACCTTTGAAAGCCTCCGTTACTTTTTAGGAGGCGACCGTCCCAGTCAAACTACCCACCAAACACTGTCTCCTCTTTAACAAAAAGATTAGATAACACATAGATAAAGGGTGGTATTTCAACGTCGACTGCTCACACAGTCTCCCACCTATCCTACACATTATTTACATATTATCAATGTTAAGCTATAGTAAAGGTTCATGGGGTCTTTTCGTCCCATTGCGGGTAGACGGTATCTTCACCGTCACTCCAATTTCACCGAGCTCGTGGCTGAGACAGCGCCCAGATCGTTACACCATTCGTGCAGGTCGGAATTTACCCGACAAGGAATTTCGCTACCTTAGGACCGTCAAGGTTACGGCCGCCGTTTACTGGGGCTTCTATTCAGAGCTTCAGTTTTGCAACTTAACCCCTCCTATTAACCTTCCAGCACCGGGCAGGTATCAGACCTTATACTTCATCTTTCGATTTTGCAAAGTCCTATGTTTTTGGTAAACAGTCGCCTGGGCCTTTTCACTGCGGCCTGCTGACCTTCCGAAGAAGATCAACGAGGCACCCTTTCTCCCGAAGTTACAGGGCTATTTTGCCGAGTTCCTTGGCCACGAATCACTCGAACACCTTAGGATATTCTCCTCAACTACCTGTGTTGGTTTGCGGTACGGTTAGCTAACACTTAACAATTAGAGGCTTTTCTTGGAAGTATGGTTAGGGTCATTATCTGCTCTCCCTAAGGATTACAGTACTATCACCTTCGACAGGTTTGGTGGATTTGCCTGCCAAACCTATATCTACGGGCTTCAACCTCCTAATTCGTCAGAAGGCAGACCTTTCACTCCTTCGTCCCCCCTTCTCTATTGTTAGCTAGTATCGGAATATTAACCGATTATCCATCGCTTACGCCATTCGGCTTCAGCTTAGGGCCCGACTAACCCACGGATGACAACCATCGCCGTGGAAACCTTAGTCTTTCGGTGTAATGGTTTCTCACCATTATTTTGGTTACTCATGCCTACATTTTCTTTTCTAATAAATCCATACAGAAATCACTTTCTGACTTCAACTCTATTAGAATGCTCTCCTACCCCTTACTGCACTAAATGCAATAAAGCCATAGCTTCGGTAATATACTTAATGCCCGTTTATTATTGATGCTCGGTCGCTCGATCAGTGAGCTGTTACGCACTCTTTAAATGAATGGCTGCTTCCAAGCCAACATCCTGACTGTCTAAGCAACTGAACTTTCTTAGTTCAACTTAGTATATATTTAGGGACCTTAGCTGATGGTCTGGGTTCTTTCCCTCTCGGATTAGGACCTTAACACCCTAACCCTCACTCCTAAGCAAAACTGATAGTATTCGGAGTTCGTCTGGACACGGTAGGTTACCCCCCTAGTCCCATCGGTAGCTCTACCCCTATCAGTATAAACTTAAGGCTGTTCCTAAAAACATTTCGGAGAGTACGAGCTATCTGCCGGTTTGATTAGCCTTTCACCCCTACCCACAACTCATCCAAGGACGTTACAACATCCACTGGTTCGGTCCTCCACGTTGTTTTACCAACGCTTCAACCTGGTCATGGGTAGATCACCGGCTTTCGCGTCTAACTCCTCTGACTTAACGCCCTATTCAGACTCGCTTTCGCTTCGGCTTTTCCTTTCAAAAGGATTTACCTTGCCAAAAAAGATTAACTCGTAGGCTCATTATACAAAAGGCACGCCGTCATTCTATAAATAAAACTCCGACTGCTTGTAAGCGTATGGTTTCAGGGACTATTTCACTCCCTTATTCAGGGTACTTTTCACCTTTCCCTCACGGTACTTGTTCACTATCGGTCTCTTAGGAGTATTTAGCCTTACCGGATGGTGCCGGCAAATTCAGTCAGCCTTTCACCGGGACTGACCTACTCAGGATACTAACTAAACTAAAATCAATTACCTTGACAGGGCTTTCACCTTCTATGGCTTATTTTTCCAAAATAATTTAAGTTTTTGATAATAGTTCATTATGCTAGTCCTACAACCCCATAACAGCCAAGACTGTTATGGTTTGGGCTTCTCCACTTTCGCTCACCACTACTCATGGAATCACTATTTGTTTTCTCTTCCTCTGGATACTTAGATGTTTCAGTTCTCCAGGTTTGCCTCTTTATCTATGTAAAGATATCCTACTTAAATATAGGATGGGTTGCCCCATTCAGAGATTTGCGGATCAAATCGTACAAACCAATCCCCGCAACTTATCGCAGTTTATCACGTCTTTCTTCGCCTCTAAGAGCCAAGGCATCCCCCATACGCCCTTAATTATTTCTTAATTAGCTCTTGAAATTGGAATACACTGAATTCCTAAAAAGGAATCCGCCTACTCCATTTTGCTTTTACAATAAGTCAAAGAACATCTTCCGAAAACAAATTCAGAATCAATATTTTCACACTTTTTGGTGCTTGGTCCGACTTTTTTCTTTTACCGAACTCTAATACAAAGGTACAGCTTTTTTTTAAATACGCAAATATTTTCTGAAAAATTATAATTTATGCTTACAGCAAAACCAATAAAACTTATGGAAAAAATCAAAAATAAAACGTGAAAACCAATCATATAAAATCATATTTTAGCACTCCTAAAACATTATAACTTAGTAAAAAATCAGTCCACAACATTACATAAAGAACTGGTCTAATTTTTAAGAAATCTGTTATTTAATTTTAAAAGAATAATTGATTTAGATTTTAGAAATTGTATATTATTATTAATATACCTGTTCAACATGTACATTCACTATACAATGAACGCCAAACTATGGAACAATACGTAACATTGCTAAAATATATTCTATCAGAGGGTATTGATAAGAAGGATAGAACTGGAACAGGAACAAAAAGTATTTTTGGATACCAAATGAAGTTCAATCTAAAAGATGGATTCCCTTTAATTACAACGAAAAAAGTTCATTTACGATCCATTATATATGAGTTGCTGTGGTTTTTAAGCGGTGATACAAACATTGCTTATCTTCAGAAACACGGTGTTACCATATGGGATGAATGGGCAACAGCAGAGGGGAATTTAGGTCCTGTATATGGCTGCCAATGGAGGAGTTGGCCAACAGCAACAGGAGAGAAAATTGACCAACTTAGCTCTATCATAAATGAAATAAAATCTAATCCTGACTCGCGTAGGCTATTAGTAAGTGCATGGAATGTAGGAGAAATTTCTAAGATGGCATTACCACCTTGCCATGCTTTTTTTCAATTTTATATAGCAGATAGAAAATTATCTTGCCAACTTTATCAACGCAGTGCAGATGTTTTTTTAGGTGTTCCATTTAATATTGCATCTTATGCGTTATTAACGATGATGGTAGCTCAAGTATGTAACTTAGAACCTGGAACATTCATCCATACATTGGGGGATGCACACTTATATCAAAATCATTTAGAACAAGCAAATTTACAACTTTCACGAAAACCATATGATTTACCGACTATGAAACTCCGAGAAGGGGTTAATGATTTATTTGGTTTTACTTATGAAGATTTTACGTTACTTAATTATACGCACCATCCAGTTATCAAAGCGCCTATTGCTGTATAATAACATTTTCCCTCGTTTACTATTCTGATTTTGAATAGAAATCGAGTTATACTGGACTAAAAAATTCAAACTAAAAAGGAGTAATATCGATGGCTGTATATCTTTATTATTTAAAAAATGCTGCGTAATAGACCGCAACTAATGGGAAACAAAATGAACAAAAAATTTGTCTTAAAAAATCAGTCCAGCATACCTTACAAACAAGCTGTAAATTGACGTAAAAAAGCAATATGATTTTCAGAAAATAACCTTAAATCATCAATCCTATAGCAGAGCATTGCTATACGTTCTATACCCATGCCAAATGCAAAACCATTATACTTATCGATATCGATTTTACAATTCATCAATACATTTGGATCTATCATACCTGCTCCCAAAATTTCTACCCATCCAGAATGCTTACATACCGTACATCCTATCCCTGCACAAAGTTTGCAACTTATATCTACTTCTGCACTAGGCTCCGTAAAAGGGAAATAAGAAGCTCTAAAGCGAACTTTGGTTTCTTTACCAAACATCTCATAGATAAAGTAATAAATGGTCTCTTTTAGATCATTAAAAGTTACATGTGTATGGATGTACATACCATCTATCTGATGGAAAAAGCAATGCGACCGTGCAGATATTGCTTCATTTCTAAATACACGTCCCATAGAAATTGCTCTAACAGGAGGCACTTGTGACTCACATGTTGAAATCTGCACAGAAGTAGTATGGGTACGCAACAATTTGTCTGGATTTCGCTGTATAAAGAATGTATCTTGCATTTCTCGTGCAGGGTGATTTTCAGCAAAGTTTAGTGCTCCAAAATTATGCCAGTCTCCTACAATTTCAGGACCATCCACAAGATTAAAACCAATTCTTTCAAATATCGATATAACCTTATTCTGGATGATTCTTAAAGGGTGCAAGCTGCCGACTTCTGGACCAAAAGAGGGGAGTGTTGTATCTTCTTTATGTGTAGTAGATGATGCAACGTATGTTTCTATCAGCTTTGTTGCATTTTTTATTTTTGCTTCTGCCTCATTTTTCAAACTTTGTAAAGCAGGACCTATGATCTTTTTCTCTGAAACAGGCAAAGCCTTAAATGATTCAAAGAGCGTTGGGATAAATCCTTTTTTGCCTATAAAATCATGCCGAAATTTTTCTAGCGTTTCTTTATCACCAAGAATTGTGTTTTCAATTTTTTGACACAATTCCTCAATTATATCGATCATAATATGTAATTACCATTTATATTGTATACCAGCAGTAATATTTATTTTTTTTCCAGCATAACCAGTATAAGAAGGGTTATCACGGTTTAACAGATTGCTGATAGATAAAAAAGCTAGAAATCTTTCCGAAAAAGCATATTCACCTTCTAAAGAGATGTCTATTGTTGTACCTATATTAGTAATATTGCCAACGCTATCCTTTATAGCTGTACCATTACGCAAGTGAAGCCCACTTTTTAATAAAACTTTTGGATGCACCTTGAAGAGGAGTGTCGGATTTAATTTAAAAGAAGGTTTATTATACCACCATATTGGAGCTGTGTTATTATTCATATAATGATAGTAAGTTGCCTTTATGGTCGTGCTCATCTTTGCAGTAGGCCTGATATAATGAAACAAGCCTGTAGTCTTTACAGAATAGTGTGTGATTGGAGAATAGAACAGGGTATATCTATGGAGATTTGGGGTAGCAACCATTCTAGATAGATTTTTAATTCCTCGATAGGCAATATCTAAGCAATAAGAAAGGTCATCTGCTATACTGCCCTTACTACCTCCTTGAAGTTTAAGGCACTGATAGCTATGTGAGAGTTTGCAATCTTTATCGATAAAAGGATTTTTTTGTACCACACTACGCAAGTGGCGTGGCCGTATGGTACTTCCCATGCCCTCTATACCCAAGTAAGGATTAAATCCTTCTGAAATAGTAGTGCTTATTTTAACCTTTGGACAAACATCAAAGTTAGAGATGTTTCCACTAATTGGATCATTGTGCCAAGTAGCCCATAAGCCTGCTTTGAGCTGTATGTCTTTTGGCAAAGCTACCACAACCATAGGAGCTCCAGAAAAAACAAATCGTTTCTTTTTCACTGTATCATTTTTATAAAATGCAATATCATTATAGGTACTTATCTTAAAGGTAAAGGCATCCAATGGCTTTATCCATTTATACTTGAGCGTGAATAGCTGTTCAGTTATATTTCCATGATGGAAAGCAAGTGGATGATACGTTATCTTCCCTTCTTGAGCAGAAACATCACTAGACTTTTTTGCATGTAAACAAAGACTACCTTGATGTAAGTTCTGTTCAGGGGCATTATCTCTACGAGCATATTTATGCCAGTCATTTTGATAATGCAAATGTGTATGCAAGAGCCAAGATGCCATAGCATATTTTCCATCTACCGAAAACCAACTTTGTCTTGCTTTTATCCCAAATAGTTCTGGGAAAAAAGCAACATTTGCAGACCAAATACCTCGAGCAAAATGGATCTTTTCTATAAAAATATCTACATAAGGGAGAGGTAATGAGGAGACTCCTAATTTACAATAGTTGTGCCAAGTTGATTCAATAATGTCCTCTTGTGTTGATTCAGATAAAATCTGTACTTGAGTTGTAGGATAAAAAGGAAGCTTTTCTAGGGTTAAATCTTGTATTTCTTGTACAGGCTTGTCTGTTTTATTTATTGACTTAGTAGGTGCTTTGAAAAATATTTTTTTTTCTTGACTTACTTTATTTTTCTTTTGTTTTTCAATTACAAATTCTGTGTCTTTTATTGCTCCAGATGTAGTATCTGCGTAACACCTAGGAACATGAATTCCACACAGGAGTAATATTAAGATAAATGGCCAAGAGTATTTCATGTTTATCAGTTGGTTGAAATTAATAACAGCATACACTTTAATACTTAAATTTAATAATCAATGTATATCTTTACCTTTCATTGGTAAATACAAAGTTTAATATCTTGCTTATTATGAAATTACGAATTATTTTCAGGTATAGAAAATTACGTAAATTATGATGCATTGAGCCTATAAGGCCTCAAAGGTTAAAAAAATACAGGACTTTCGCTCTTTTAGCTAAAATCTGTGTATAGACCAGTCTATGAAATTTCTACATATTCATTATTTTCATTTTTTTATTGATTATCAAAATTATTAAACATATATATCTAAAAAAAATGATAACTCCCCAGGTACCCTGTGTTCTGCATATAACGGCTGTTGTGTTTATGGATGATTTATAATGAAATATAAAATTTGTGGTAAAAATTTTGGTAACACATTTTCCGATATGTTAAAATTGATAAAAATATTTATATTTGACAATCAGTAATTTTTATAAAGGCCAAAAGAGGTACCTGGGAGGGTAACAAAAACTTTTTGGGAATACCTAGGAAGGTTCTATTTTTTGTACTTTTGCAAAGTGGCTATAAATATATAGCCTGATCTGTCTTCACGGGAGATAGTGATACACCTGTTACAGGTATCATTTATGTAGTCTTCTCTATTACTGCCTACATAGCTTAAGCTATATCGAGCTATAAAAAATGCATGTTTAAAAAAAATAAAAGGATTGATGCGGTATTACTGTGTCTTAATACTATCTTTATTTTCATGTAAAGCAGATAAGTATAATATGGATGGAGACAAACTAGAAGAGATAGGTCATAATAATAAAAGACAAAAATTGGCGTATACAGGCATTATCCCTATTTCTAAATCAGATATAGAAGAGGTAATTCAGTCAGGTTTTTATGCAGATAAAACGGCGCATGTTTGGCGCTTGATTAAAAAAGGGGGACCTTGTTTTTTGGTACGTCCCCGTAGGTTTGGTAAGTCTTTGCTTATAGATACTATAGCAAAGATTGCTGAAGGAGAAAGGTATAGACACTTATTTACAGATTGTTGTATAGGCAAGGATACAATGAAAATAAATCCACACAACCCTAAAGAAGAACAAAAAAAATACGACTGGAAAAAGTATCCAGTAATTAGGTTGGATTTTTCTAAATTAGAAAATGAAAGTGCTGAAATATTAAAGATGGATCTCCAAAGATTGTTATATAATACTGCTAAGAAATACAGTGTAGAATCAAAACTTCATAATCCAATTGGACATAACTCTTTTCAATCTTATTATGAAAATTTAATTGACAGCTTAAAAAAATTAAAGGACAAAGATAATAGTTACAAATCTAAAATAGTTCTTTTAATAGATGAGTATGATGCTCCAGTAATCAATTTAGACTGGGATTCTCAAAACTATAAAGACTGTATGAAAGTACTGAGTGATTTTTTTACAGTGATAAAAAGCTGTGCCAATGACTGTCAATTACTGTTTGTAACCGGTGTGTATAAGTTTGTTCTATCTGGTTTAGGTTCAGGCGCTAATATATTTTATGGCCATGATCTGTCTATTTATTACGAGGACTTTTCGGATGTTGTTGGCTATAAAGAAGAGCACATTAATTCCTTATTTACAGATAAGTTATCGTACGTTAAAGAACAACTTCATAAGAAAACAGGCAAAATGCACACTAATGAAGAAGTCTTACAAGTTGTTCGACAATACTATAATGGCTATAAATTTTATCCATTTGGCCCTTCTGTATATAACCCTACCTCCGTATTATCTTTTTTTGAAACAGGGAAGTTGGTAGGTTATTGGAAAGATACAGCAGATACTAGGGTTTTAATAAAACAGATGCAAGATCATATTCAAAGGTTTAGCCTAGATAAGATAAGTGGAAATTTTTTACAAAAAGAAGATGATTTATTAGAAACGACTGCCTTAAAAGAGTTAGATATTATTCCCTTAATGTATCAAACAGGGTATATAACCATAAAGGATTATGATGTAGATGAGGGAAAATGTGTTTTGGATTTTCCCAATACAGAAGTGAAAGAAGCTTTACATGCTCATTTCGGAAAATACCTTGCTAATAAAGCACAAGAAAATGGAATAAAGAAAAATTTGAATGTGCAAGAAGCTTTCAAACAAGAAGATTGGCAAAAACTTTTTTACATATTTAGAAGTGATTGTTATGCTAAAGCTAGTTATGAACTAACGGAAAAATCTGAAAAGTATTTTCATGCTTTACTATTTAGTTTTTTAAATGGGGTGTTTTTAGGTAATGAAAATGTAGAAATTTCGGCAGAAACTATATCAAATATAGGTCAAGCAGATATTGTCATAAAGGATACATCTAATAATACCATTTATATACTTGAATTAAAATTAAATAAAGACTCATATACAGGATTAAAGCAAATAATAAGTAGAGATTATTATGGCCAGTATGTTAGTGAATATGATAAGATTGTATGTATGGGTTTGAATATCATATTCAATGATGACAATAAAAACAACCCAGATCCCAGCCATCGTAATATGGATGAATGTACTATTTTAGTTTCCCGCTTAGATGATAATCATAATTGGTCAGACGATCCAATAAAAAAGTTTTCATATAGTCCTAGAAATAAAAGTTTTTTAGATTCCGTATTATCCAACAACGAAATAAATGAAATTTATAAAGCAATAAACAAAAAAAATACAAGGGATAGCAGAAAAGGTTAGGTTAAACACCTATTCTGAACGAAAAAAATCAGTACTTTCGCTCTTTTAGCTAAAATCTGTGTATAAACCAGTCTATGAAATTTCCAAAAAAAATTAAGTATTATTACCTATGGCACGAAAGTCCTGACAATTTATAATTGTAACCATAACTACAAAAATATCAATTATTACTTACTTACGTATATGCTGAATATCTTGTTTATGTAAGATATATTGCGTATAATGCGTTGCATATTAAGACACTAAGTATTTTGCACCCCTCACTATAAGCTCTTCTCTTGTAAGAGACGATATATGAATATGTAGGGATGCAAAAATAACTTTTGTGTCCCAATGCTTGTAATACATAAATTATATGTATGTGCGTAGTTATGTCACATAAAGTAAATACATAACTAGGGTACTATTATCGAAAATTAATCGTTAGAATAAGCTGTTAAGAATTATGTGTGCTGTATTTTCAATTCAAAATCAATTTGTTTTTATGATTCTGTATCATATTCCGCTTTTTATAGCATTGTCCCTTTTGTTAACTGCAATAATTGTAGATATTATTGATAATAAGAATGATAAGGAAGAACTGAAAGAAGCATCAAAGTTCAGTAAGATATTGAGATTACTGAAACCCAACGATGTAAAATTGATAACAGCAGCTGTTTATACTTCGTCTACTACCATTTCTTCCATATTTACAATTGGGACAGATTCTTTTGAAATTTGGTACACATGTAGAATAATCACCGCTATAACCTTTTATAGCTATGGTATGCACCAAAATAAAGGGGGTATGTATAACATAGGTGGCAAGTATTGGATGATAGGACTTATTTTTGCACTGCCTATGGATATCATTTTTCATTGTATGCACAGCACTGCGCATATGTTTACCTTATTTTTATCTTTTGCCCACTTAATCTTTGCTGCGTATATATTACCATCTTATTTTAGCATACCAATTACAGCAGTGACTGTCTTTTTAGAGATTATTTTCCCTATTTATAGATTAGGAATGATAGGTTTCTTGCAATCCATTATAAATAGAACACTTCTATTTTTTATTTTTGTTATCATTGGCATAATATCTTGGTTTATAACACTTTATGCAAGTATACGACGTGCAATCTTGAAACAAAAAGCAGACTATATAAAGGCACAACAAGATGCACAAGATATAGAAGAGTTTCATGAAATAGCTTATACATTAAATATGAAGCAGCCTATACAAAAAAATGCAATTGGAACATATGAAGTTGATTCAGAAGAAGAAAATGCTATTAGTAATATAACTAATAAACCCGTTTTTATTTTAGAGCAAACAAGTCCTTTTTATCAGGAAGATTTACAGAATATTGTAAATCAATTCTCTAAATGGGATAGTTTTTTAAAAGAGAAAAGCAGATCTAAAGATTTTCTAGCAGTAATTCCAGAAACGGTCACGATAGGTGAACTCATTGAAAAGGTGGAAATAGGTTTAAAAGATAAACTTGAAATAAAACCTAAGATTGATGTAGAACATAGTGACCATTTATATATGACTATAACATGTGATGTGGATGAAGTTGTTGATTTATTAAAAACCGCAATATTAAGGATTGCTGATAAAGATAATATAGAAATAGAGGTGGTCAAGTTTGACATATATAGTGCCATGATAACCTACCATGACCATACTAGACTTAATCAAAAAGGTTCCTTACCCATTCAATGTGCAGCTATAAATATAGTTATAAGTAATAAGTATTTATCTTGGAAACCAGTGATTATACATAGTAGCCAATATGATGATCTTGATATAAATGCCCTTTTAGAGAAAGACTCTTTAGATATCAATATTGCAAGGATGCGTTGTATTGTCCGAGCTCACTATGGTTATGTAGCCTTGCCTGAACCAGGTCAACAGGGAGTCTTGATCGTTTTACCACGAAATGTAAAAGCGCTCTATGAGGTAATGATTTCTAGATTGTCTACAGATGTACTTCATACGGAATCTGCAGTCCCTATTGAAGAAAAAACAAGCTCGTTAACAGATCTAATAAAATTTCATGAATACATATCTAGTATGCCTAATGTTAATCCTATTGTAATATCAGAAATATTGCTACTACTTAGACGCTGTTATGGCTTTAATCGTCATGCGTGTGGAGAATTATTCTATGTACGTACGATAGAGATCGCTAAATTGATGACTCAATGGTTTTTTCATTCACCTCAAGTCGTTTATGCTGCATTGCTCTATGATTTAGTACGTTATACCAAATTACCTATTTCGTATATCAGATCTAATTATAACTTAAATATTTTTGTTTGTGTACAAAGTATCTTAAATGTAGATCAGCATAAAGATCTAAAAACAGCTCTATTTGGCGATAGCAATGATGATCTTTCAGCACATGGAGAGCAACTTATCGTTCTGTATATTAAGCTTGCCGAACGAATTTATGATCTTCGACATGCTGCAGGTTACACCAATAAAGAAGCGGTTTTCGCTATGCTTGAGGAAACATGTAATGTATATATCGATCTTGCTAAGACTTGCTTAAAAGCACAACCCGAAATAGCAGCCGAATTGGACGCTGTAACAAAACAAGTTAGAGATAGTTACGAGGAAAAATAAAAAGAAGAAGGACTAAAAAAGAATAAAAATATTCATTTCCATTATAAAAGTAAATACGTTGTTTGGGTACACTTAGTATCATTTCTTTAAACCACCATCTTACTTAAAATACAATTATGTCATTTTCATATTCGGATTTCACTGTTTCTTTCAACAAAACCAGACTGTATTTTTGCATTATAGTAAGCCTATTTTTTATTGCCAGTGATTACACACAAGGTTCAAGATCTGCTACTGATTTAGGTTCAGGTTCTAGTAGTGGTAGGAATAAACCAGATGGTAAAGGACTCGTTTCAAGTAAAGGCCTTTTTTATGCGATAAAAAACAATAATATAGAGAAAGTTACGGAGTTGATAAATGCTGGAGCTAATGTGAATATAAGAGATAATACGAACTGGACCCCTCTTCATTGGGCAACAAAAACTGGGAATAGAGAAATAGTTCAGTTATTAATAGATGAAAATGCTGACGTAAATGCAAAAAGCAATTCCCAGCAAACCCCACTTCACATGGCAATAGAAAGGAATCATGTAGATATAGTAGAAGCATTATTAGTAGTTGCTAGTATTAATGTAAATGCAAAAAATGATACCCAGTACACCCCGCTTCATATAGCAATAGAAAAAAAGCATATGGAAGTAGTAAAGATATTGTTAGCAGTCAGCAGTATTAATGTAAATGCAAAAAATGATGCTCAACAAACCCCTCTTCACATAGCGATAAGAAAGAGTCATGCAGAAATAGTAGAAGCATTATTAGGTAAAAATGCCAATATAAATGCACAAGATTGGAAGAATTATACTCCTCTTCATATGGCAGCAGAAATAGGTCATGCAGAAATAGTAGAAGCACTATTAGTAGTTGCTGGTATTGATGTAAATGCAAAAAATAATACCCAGCACACCCCCCTTCATATAGCAATAGAAAAAAAGCATGTGGAAGTAATAAAGATACTGTTAGCAGTCAGCAGTATTGATGTAAATGCAAAAAATGATGCTCAACACCCCCCCTTCACATAGCGATAAGAAAGAGTCATGCAGAAATAGTAGAAGCATTATTAGGTAAAAATGCCAATATAAATGCACAAGATTGGAGGAATTATACTCCTCTTCATATGGCAGCAGAAATAGGTCATGTAGAAATAGTAGAAGCACTATTAAATGTAGGTGCTTATTGTGAATGCAAAAAATGCACTGAATTGGGTTTTTATTATGGTAATACAAAAAAGGTCATACAGAAATAGCCCAAATTATATTAGTTAGTAAATCCTTTGTGTTCTTGGCACATATCGAGTGTGCGCCACGCTAAGCGCACATTCCGCTTTGCTACGTAAATTAGAGCAAGTGGCTAATATAGAAAAAGATATTGTCGGTCACCAAATGACCTTAGGAGAACAGCAAAAAACACTGAAAGAGCTACAATTTACCCACTGCCAAAACCGAACATTATTGGAATCAACCATTCGTGGTATTTTACAAAGCCTGCAGGAAGAGGTTGCACTTTAGAAACAAAACTACCAGTTAGTAGCACCTTTTGCAGGTAGGATCTGTCATTTAGACTGTTGGATAACGGACCAACAAGTTTCGTCTGGGCAGGCTCTTTTTGCTGTAGTGCCTACAGATGAACATTATGTAGTAGAGTTGCATTTACCTCCTACTGGTTATGGCAAAATAACTAAGGGTCAGTTAGCCCGCATTCAACTGCCAGCATATCCTGAGCAAGAGTATGGCTATCTTCAAGGCATTGTAGCATCCATCGCATTGGTGCCTCATGCCGATACCTATCGTGTTACATTGACTTTGTCTAAAGGGTTAACCACGAATTACGATAAAAAAATGCATTTAAACCCAATATGGAATGTAGTGCTGAAATTATAACGGAAGATATGCGGCTTTTAACGCGTATATTCTATAAACTATTGCGCTTGAAAAATGATTAACAAAGAGTCTGTATTTATTTATTGATAATCATATATAAAATCAGATCTGTATTTATGCTTGTGTGTAGTTATACAGCCTATATATCCTTCCTTTCATTCTGAAGCATATTCGGAGGAATGATTTTTCTTAGCCTGTGTTTTTCATAAAAATATTTTTGTAGATTTGTGGAGTAGTTAGAAATTTATAACCTGATCTGTCTTCATGGGAGGATAGTGATACACCTGTTACAGGTATCATTGATGTAGTCTTCATTTTTCTCACTTGCTGCCTACATAGCTCATAAGACATATCAAGCAATACAAAACGAATGTTTTAAAAATGTTTTTTCAAAAAAACACAAGTATTGAAACGGTATTACTGTGTCTTATACTATCTTTATTTTCATGTAAGACCAATAAGTATGCTATGGATGGAAAGAAATTAGAAGACAATCTAGAAATAGGACATGATGCTAAAAGACAAAAATTAGCGTATACAGGCGTTTTACCTATTTGTCAATCTGATATTAGAGACGTAATTCATTCAGGATATTACGCAGATAAAACAGAATA
>NZ_QWJI01000017.1:0-22506 GCF_004354815.1 Cardinium endosymbiont of Culicoides punctatus | reverse complement strand
TTTTCAGATTGTTTTATAGAGACCGGTGCAATCAAATTAAATCCAGATGATCCAAATGAAATACCTCAAAAATATGTACCCTTAGATAAAAAATGGCCAAAATACCCAGTGATTAAGTTGGATTTTTCTAAAATAGGAAATGATACACCTGAAATATTAGCGGTGGAACTTCAAAGATTGTTGTATAACGTTGCTAAACAATATGAAAAATATAGTGTAGTGAAGGACTTGGAGAGTCCTGTTGGTCATAATTCTTTTAGATCTTATTATGAAAACTTGATTGATAGTTTAAAAAAACTTAGAGAGAAAGATAGTAGTTATTCTAATAAAGTCATTGTCTTAATAGATGAATATGATAGTCCCATAGCAAAGCTTAAGTCTAATATTGATAAGCTATATCAAGCATATAAAATTAAAGAAGATAGCAAATCAAAACCTCAAGTTATTATTGATGCTGAGATTTTATATAAAAAAAACAAAGATATTCTTGAAGGTTTTTTATCTGTAGTAAAAAGTTGTTCTGGTTCTTGTCAACTCATACTTTTAACAGGGGTATATAAATTTAGTCTCAGTGAATTAGGTTCAGGTGCTAATATATTCCATCCAGGGAATGTGTCTCTTCTTACACAATATGCAGGTGTTGTTGGGTATACTAAAGAACATATTGAAACAATCTTTAAAAGATATCCATTCATAAAAAACAGGATTGAAAAATGTTATAAAAAGACTAATAATATTGACGTTATGGATCGTATGCAAGCATATTATAATGGCTATAAATTCCATGCTAATGGTGAGCCCATGTATAATCCCTCTTCTGTGCTTTCTTGTTTTGAGTCTGGAGAGATAAAAGGTTATTGGAAAGATACCGCAGATACTACGATATTAACAGATCAAATGGAAGCCAATATCGAAAGATTTTCCGTAAAAAACATTAAAGAGAGTTTATTGCAAACGGAAAGTGATTTGCTTTCTAGCAAAGATCTTAAACAACTAGATATTATTCCATTAATGTATCAAACGGGCTATTTAACGATAACGTCGCATGATTTGGAAACACAAAAGTATACCTTAGACTTTCCTAATCAAGAAGTAAAGCAAGCTTTGTATGAGCACTTTGAAAAGCACCTTACTAATCAAGAAAGAACATATGGCATAGCAGAAAGTGTGAATGTGCAATCAGCTTTTAAACAAGAAGATTGGCAAAAGCTTTTTTCTATATTTAGAAGTAATTGTTATGCTAAAGCTAGTTATGAATTAACAGAAAAATCTGAAAAAAGTTTTCATGCATTACTCTATAGTTTTTTAAATGGTGTGTTTTTAGGTGATGAAAATGTAGAAATTTCAGCAGAAACCATATCAAATATTGGTCAAACGGATATTGTCATAAAGGATAAATCCAATCATACCATTTATATACTTGAGTTAAAATTAAATAAAGATGCTTGTACAGGATTAAAACAAATACTAGATAGAGATTATTATGGTCAGTATATTAATGAATATGGTAAAATCGTATGTATAGGCTTAAATATTAGATTCAATGATGACAATAAAAATAACCCAGATCCTAGCCATCGTAATATCGATGCATGTGCTCTGCTAATCCGACGTAGAGATTATAATAACAATTGGAAAAATGATCTTATAAAACAGTTTGCCTATTCACCTATAAGTAATAGGTTTTCTATGTCAGAATTATCTAAAGAAGAAACTGAAGAAATATATAAAAGCAAACCAAGGAATAGTAAACAGGGTTAAAAGGGTTTTATCAGTATATATTATGAGCATTCTTTCAAAGATATTAATCGTAATACCTACTTACAATGAATGTGATAATATTGCTCCTATTATAAAGGCTATTTTCGATCTAAATATGGGATTGCATCTTTTAATAGTAGATGACAACTCTCCGGACCATACAGCCCATTTTGTAAAAAAATTGCAACCACATTATTCAGGTCAACTATATCTTTTAAATTGCTCAGAAAAACAAGGGCTAGGTCGAGCCTATCTGATGGGTTTCTCATGGGCATTGTTGCATGGCTATGAATATATTTGCAGTATGGATGCTGATTTTTCGCATCTCCCTAGCGATTTGCCTAGGCTATTAAAAATATGCATGCAAAATGAGGGGGATATTTCCATTGGGTCTCGTTATATAGTAGGTAGCCATATTGTGTACTGGCCGCGTACTAGAATCTTATTGTCACATGTAGCTAATTGGGTAGTCAAATCTTTTATAGGTATACCTGTACAAGATGCTACTGCTGGGTTTGTGTGTTATAAACGTACCATACTGAAAAGCGTATTGTTGAATAATATAACTTCAACAGGGTATAGTTTTCAAGTGGAAATCAAGCTTTTAGCGTATCAATGTGGTGCTAAGTTAGTAGAAATACCCATTACTTTTACAGATAGGGTAAAAGGTGTATCAAAAATGAATATAAAGATTGTAGTAGAAAGTTTTTTGCAACTATTTAGAATAAAGTGGCGTAGTTTATTCCATAGAAGAAACGTAGAGTAGCATAGTGACGGTCGTTTAATTTATATGGCATTAAGCTAATCGTATAGGCAGGAGATTTACCTGCACCGGAACGGAACTGCTTATCTATCTCTACTTCTAATTCTAATTGTTTCCAGGGAATCGAATGGGCTAGCTGAATGAGCTTATGAAGAGGATCTAAAAGCTGGATAAGCGCTGCTCAAATAATCTGCTTTGACCCGTAAATCCGATATTCCGCACTAAAAAAAAGTTTTTTTTAATTAAATAATTATGTAATTTTATATTGATTATTAATTTGTTTTGTATTCATATGGAAGCAAGCAGTAAAGTTCTAGATCATTTAGGTTTAGTATCGGCGACAGCAAACAATTTATCCCACATTCCGCACCAAAAAATGCAAATCTTACAATTATTTTATAATTGATTACTAATAATTTTTATAATTGTATAGTAATATACTTTCATAGCCAAAGTAAAACTTTGTACAGAGTATAAGTTTTAGAAACTACTAATTAGTAATAATTTTTTGCTTTACTATTGTATGGTAACTTTTTATTTAGTATAATAAGGAAGCAAACCTAATCATTCATTATGAAATGAGTGTTTCATTAAACAATATATTCTACAAAATGTTGTTTTTGAAGTAATATTAAATAGTTTTGATGTTATCAATTGATCTTAATTTAATTAATAAGAATCTAAAAAAAGGTGCGGAATGTGGGATTTATCTTTGGTATCACTCATGAATAGGGAACGATGGGTTCTAACAAGGGGTGGCATCCGACGCAAGGAGTCTATCGCTCTACTCACTATTTTTAGTTGATTAATGGTATTTTGTAAAATAATAGAGTAGTTTCTTATTTTATCTTAAAAAAAAGATATTTTTAATTTAAAATTAGTTATTTGAAATTTTTGTTTAAAATCTGGTTTTCTTACATAGTTATCATAAACTAGCCAATGAAAATGCTTGACAACATCTTATTTTTAATTTTGTGAGTTTTTAGTATTTCATGCAATACCAGTAGGCATAACATGAAACTAAACAAATCAAAAAAGAAAGAAATTAGACAAGTAAAATTGAGTGACTGTTTTAATAAAAAAGATGGGATTGGGGGTATGTTAAACATTCATAATGTTGTTATAAACAATAAATTAACTAATATGAAAATGTATAGCAATATATTAGTGGGTTATGGTTTCGATCAAGAAAGTGGCCCTTATTTTACTATTGACGATATAAGTAATCCAACAACTATTCGTAAACACTTATCAATTTTAGATGTAAAAGTTAACTTATGCCCTATTTTTGATGAAAAGTTATGCATTGGTACATATGATCTGTTTAGCAAAAACACTTATCCTTGTCCATTTAAAAAAAAATTAAGCTTGATAGTAGTTATATCAATTGTTATAAATGTTATGAAGAGATTGGTTTCCATCCAAGGTTTTTAAGAAAAAAGTCAGATAGTATTCCTAATAAACAAAGTGTCTATAATGAAAAAGAACATTATGTTTATCTTGCTTACTTTGGTAAAAGTAATATTAAGGTTGGAACTGCATATTGCGATCGTTTAAACGATCGCCTAACTGAACAAGGAGCTCGTGCAGCATTATTAATCAAGAAATGTATAAATGTTTATGAAGCTTCTAAATTAGAACAATTTATTCATCATGAATTTAAAGTTCAAGATAAAGTATTAACTAAAAAAAATATCGATAATAAAATCTTCATTTGATTTTGAAGAAGGTAAGAAGGAATTACTTCAATATGCTTTAAAAATAGGTCTTGACAAAGATGAAAGTTCCATTTTAAATATGGATAAATATTACTATCCAAAAAATAAATATAATATACTTGACGAAGTAACTGAACAAACAGTATTTCAGGAAATTATCCAATGTCGTATTATAGGATTAGTAGGTAAGATACTTATTTTTAATACATCTAGTGGCAATAAGCTAATCTCTTTAGATAAATTAATTGGTAAAACAGCAATAACAATTAGTAAATCTTGAGCGTATGAACCACAGATTTCTTCAAAAGCCTCTTTAGCGCGGGAGTTACCAGGACACTATGTTCTTACCACGCAATGGACATTTGGCTTGTATCCAATAAATATGCATTAGCTTTGCTAAAATGCTTATTGCCAAAAAAACCTCTATGAGCTGATAATGGAGAAGGGTGTGCTGATTTTAAGATTAAATGTTTTTTTGGATCAATAAAGTTTTCTTTCTGTTGAGCGTAATTGCCCCATAACATAAATACTAGACCTTTTTTTCGTATTGCAATGGTGCTTATTACCGCATCTGTAAAAACTTCCCAGCCTCTTTTTTGATGAGACCCTGCTTTGTGTGCCTCCACTGTAAGTGTTGCATTTAATAAAAGCACTCCTTGTTTTGCCCATTTATCCAACGAACCAGATGAAGGCATTGGAATACCTATATCATCTTGCAACTCAGAAAAAATATTACGTAAGGAGGGGGGTAAAGGCGTACCTTCTGGAACAGAAAAGGCTAACCCATCTGCCTGGCTTGGTCCGTGATAAGGGTCTTGGCCTAGTATAATTACTTTTGTATCAGAAAAAGGTGATAGGTCAAAAGCCTTGAATATATTTTTAGCTGCTGGGTAGATAATATATTCTTGATAAGCCTTTCTTATATCACTAGCTAATTTTTTAAAATAAGGTTTTTCGAACTCTGGTAATAGTTCATGCTTCCAAGATGATTCGATGCGTACACACATAAATTATGAATTATGATTTAGGATAACATAACTGCTACAAGACCTACTTTGCTGTAAATCATTAGCCAATTGGTGCTTGATCTATATGATTGCTTTGTAAGGTTTTTGCATAAAATAATATATATTTTCCTCATTATTATTCTAGACATACAACATTTTAAGTTGAGAACCAAATAATTATAATTTTAGCTGACTAATAACAGCCTCTTTCCTTATACTCCATTTTTCTAGTTATCTCTAAGGATTTACTACGAAAGTATAAAAATAAATTTGATTTCATCATTTTTTTTCGGAACTTAGTTCTCATCGCTCATAACGTGAAACTATTGAACATGGAATTAAGACATTACGAAACAGTTTTTATACTATCACCTGTGCTTTCTGCTGAACAAGTAGAAGCTTCTATAAATAAGTATAAATCGTTTCTTACAGAACGCAATGCAACGATAGTACATGAAGAAGAGATCGGGCTCAAGCCATTAGCGTACGCTATAAAACATAAGAAAAGCGGAATATATCACCTTATAGAATTTGCAAGCTCTCCTAACTTGATTAAGGAATTAGAAGTTGCCTATTCTAGAGATGAAGAAGTCTTGCGTTTTTTGACATTTGTTTTGGATAAACATGCATTAGCTCACAATGCTACAAGAAGATTAGCAGAAGCTTCCGAAAAAAAACAATCTAAGAAAGATACAACCCTATGACCTTAGTAAATGAATCCATACAGAAAAAGGTAGTACTAAAAAAGTTTTGCCGATTCAAGCGATATGGTATTAAGCATGTTGATTATAAATGTGTTGACTTCTTAATGAAATTTCTTAATGAACAAGGTAAGATGCTGCCAAGGCGTATTACAGGAAATAGTTTAAAGTACCAGAAAAAGGTAGCCTGTGCTGTAAAACGCGCAAGACAATTGGCTTTGCTCCCTTATGTAGCCGATAACCTAAAGTAACTCTTTTGAAAAATGGAAGTAATATTAAAAAGTGAGTACAATAAATTGGGTAAAAAAGGTGATATTATTACCGTTAAACCAGGTTATGGTAGAAATTTTCTGATTCCCCAAGGCATTGCTATTGTTGCCAATAAAGGAAATAAAAAAGTTGCCCTTGAAAATGCTAAGCAGGCTGAACGTAGGACTTTAATGTTAAAAGAACGGGCTAAAGAACTTTTAGTTGTTTTAGAACGTGCTAAAATTGTTATAAAAGCAAAAGTAGGGGAACGTGGGAAAATATTTGGTTCTATTACCCCTTTACAGATATCTAAGGCGCTTAAAGTACAAGGTATAGAAGTAGATTATAACAATATAAATCTAGAAGTTGTTATTAAAGAAATAGGGACCTATCAGGCAGAACTATTTCTACATAAAGAAATATCTTATCAATTAAACTTTAATGTAATACCGGCTTAAATAGCCGTATTATGATGACATAGGGTTTCTTGTAGCGTGTGAAAGCAGGTTTGTTGCTATGCTGCTTTTGCAGTGTCATTTTTTTTGTTTTTTGATAAAAGCTACGGGAAGCCCTCCCTTCTTCTTATTGTATGTTGAATACAATTCAATGTATTAAGTGAAATTACTATTTGTTTTAATCCACATTTTCCTTCTTACACTATTTTTATTCTATAATTCAAAAATGATCCAATAAAACAACAATAGCTTGAAACAAGTTGTTTTCTTGTTTACGTTTTGTTGATAACAATTCATGAATGATGCAAAAAATTTCTGCACCTTGTTTTGAGTATGTCGAGTCGCCAAGAGATTCCATCCGGCACTCACAGAATCGATTGCTCTTTTATGTTCTTGATACACTGTGCCACTACCGATTATTAACCAATAATATTATATTCGTCAATAATAACACATAGGTAAATGTGCTACTAAAACTTTATTGTATATTTTATAGTGAATTATAAATCAGATATAAAAATAATATTTTTCTATGTAGTACATAGCATACATGGATAATGGTTTAATTTGCATAAACGCTTGGTTTTTTGATACCTTTACATTCAAGAATAAAAATAAAGGGAGTTCCCTATTTGCTGCTTAACATATATGAATAAAAAAGAACGCGTACTGGTGGCCATGAGTGGTGGTATAGATAGTTCCGTAACTGCTGTTATGTTGCATGAGCAAGGTTATGAAGTGGTGGGTATGACGATGAAAACTTGGAGCTATGCAAATAGTGGTGGTAAAAAAAAAGAGACTGGATGTTGCAGCTTAGACTCCATTAATGATGCACGTAATATAGCTGTTGAATTAGGGTTTCCACATATTATCGTGGATATACGGGAAGAGTTTGGAGGACATGTAATCAACCATTTTAAATCAGAATATTTAGCTGGAAGAACCCCTAATCCATGTGTATTATGCAATACACATATTAAATGGGATGCGCTTTTGCAACGTGCAAACAAATTAAACTGTGATTACCTAGCAACAGGTCATTATGCTAAAGTGCGTCAAGAGGGAGAGCGATATATTATCTCAAAAGGAGTAGACACACATAAAGATCAATCTTATGCGTTATGGGGTGTATCTCAAGAAAGCCTTAGCCGAACATTACTTCCTCTAGGTGGCTTTACAAAGAAGGAAATTCGTGCATTTGCTACGGAACGTGGGTTTACAGATTTAGTGCATAAATCAGAATCATATGAAATATGTTTTATTCCTGATAATGACTACCGTGGATTTCTAAAAAGGCAGGTTCCTGGTTTAGAAGAGCAGGTAAAAGGTGGAGAATTTGTATTAGAAGATGGTACTGTAGTAGGCCATCATGAAGGGTATCCTTTTTATACCATTGGTCAGCGAAAAGGGTTAAATCTTGCCTTAGGCTATCCTGTTTATGTTACAGAAATACAAAAAGAAACCAATCGAATTGTATTGGGAACTTTTGATGAATTATCTCGAGATGGTATGTATGTACATAAGCTTAATTTATCGAAATATTCAAATCTCAATGGGAAAAAAATAGATACAGTTACCAAAATCAGGTACAATGACCAAGGTACTCCTGCCGTTATCGAACAAGTTGGTGATCGCATGCATGTGTTTTTTGGTTCTGGTGTTCATGCTGTTACACCTGGTCAAGCTGCTGTCTTTTATGAAGAAGAGGATGTGATAGGAGGGGGATGGATTGTTTCAGCTTTTAAAAATCAATAACATTTATTTATGAATAATGCTATTAAGGTTCGATTTGCTCCTAGTCCAACAGGGGCATTACATATTGGCAGTGTTCGAACTATTTTGTACAATTATCTTTTTGCAAAAAAACATGGAGGACAGTTTATTCTACGCATAGAAGACACGGACCAAAAACGTTTTGTTCCTGGTGCCGAAGAATATATTCTAGAAAGTTTACGATGGTTAGGCATTGTTCCAGATGAAGGACCAGAACAAGGTGGCCCTTATGCACCATACAAACAGTCAGAAAGAACAGATATCTACAAACAGCATATCCAACGTTTGTTAGATGCAGGACATGCTTATTATGCATTTGATTCTCAAGAAGATATAGAGGAAATGCGTATCCGTCTTAAAGAGGCAAAAGTTACTAGCCCACAATACAATTCAATAAGCCGTGAATGGATGAAAAATCAATTTACGCTTCCTCCAGAACAAGTAAAAGAGTGGATAGATGGTGGGAAGCCATATGTAATTCGGCTGAATGTACCCCATAAAGAGCATATTCGTTTTCATGATGTGATACGCGGTTGGGTCAAAGTAGATACCTCCGTTCTAGATGATAAGGTATTAATGAAATCGGATGGTATACCTACTTATCATTTTGCCAGTGTAGTAGATGATTACTTAATGCAAATTACCCATGTCATCCGTGGAGAGGAATGGCTACCTTCTATGCCCATTCATGTACTGCTGTACCGTTATTTTGGTTGGAGCGAGCAGATGCCCAAATTTGTGCATTTGCCTCTATTATTATCTCCAAATGGAACAGGTAAATTAAGTAAACGTCATGCCGATGAATATGGATTTCCTGCATTCCCCATTATTTGGAATAGACCAGAACTTACTGTCAAGAAAGGATTTAGAGAGCAAGGTTACTTGCCAGAAGCGTTATTAAACTTTCTTGCCTTATTAGGATGGAGTCCAGGAAATGACCAAGAGCTGTTTACGCAAAAAGAACTCATAAAAGCTTTTTCATTAGAAAGATTGGGAAAATCTGGAGCAAAATTTGATATCACTAAAGCCAATTGGTTTAATCAACAGCATATAAAAAAACAAAGTCCAACTGTTTGGGCAGAATATTTTATAGCAGAAGCTGCTAAAGAAGGAATAACATGTAATCAAGAAAATGTGATTCCAATCTGTGATCTTGTAAAAGATCGGGTTACTTTCCCCCAAGATTTTTGGCTAGAAGGAAAATTCTTTTTTGTTATGGCTCCTATTAACTACGACAGTGATACAATCAAAAAAAGATGGAATGTACAGATAAAAGAAGTTTTAACAGACTTTATGCATGCGTTATCTACGCTAACAGAATGGGATCATAAACATGTTAAATCATTATTACAAGCATCTATTATAGCCCATAACACTTCTATTGGTCATATTATGCCCATATTGCGTATGGCAGTTACAGGAGTAACAGCTGGTCCGGAACTTATGGATACACTGATATTATTAGGTAAAGATAAAGTGTGTGCAAGAATAATTGCTTTCTTAAACGGTTGTAAAATTAAACTTTTTATTTAAAAATCATACTTTTTTGCTTTTAAATTTACAATTTTATTGCTATATTAACAGGATTACGTACATGATATAGTGTATCAGCAGTGCTGCTAACTAAACATACTGGTACCATGTTTCCTTACGTTCTTGCTATGAGACTGCGTATTTAGTTCGGTAGTACCACCCCTACATACTGTTGTCTACAAATGTTAAGGAGATAGCTAAGAACTTTGGTTTTTTTATCATGCTATGTTGAAGATAGGAATGTAATATGTTTTATGATTTAGTTGGTCCTGATATATTTAATTTTTCACAACACTTTTTTATATATTCAATGAATCGAAAAATAGGATTTTATTCACTGGTTGCCATTGTAATAGGTTCCCAAATTGGGAGTGGGTTATTTATATTGCCTGCAGCACTTGCAGAATATGGCCATATGTCTCTATTGGGATGCTTACTAAGTGGAGTTGGTGCAATTTTTTTATCAATTGTATTTGGTAAACTAGCCCGTTACTATACAGGAGTAGGGGGGCCACATGTATATGTATCTAATGTATTTGGTTTTAAATATGGTTTTTTTACTACTTGGAGTTATTGGATAATTTCCTTTGTAAGTACTACCGTTGTTGTTCTAACTGCTTTTTCGTATATAACACCTATTATAGAAAATAGCATAGGTAAATCCCTTTCTAAAGAGGCTATATTGGTATTAGAGATATTTTTAATACTTCTTTTCATGATCTTAAACTTATTAGGATCCACAACAAGTGCCAGAATGGAAATGGTGCTTTCATTACTCAAAACCCTGCCCTTGGTTATTCTTCCTATTGGTTGCTTATTTTATTTTGATACTACTCATTTTACCAATGGAACATTCCCAGTTGGTTCATTCAATAAAATATTATCGAATTCTACATTAATTTCTTTTTGGGGGTTTATTGGATTAGAAAGTGGTACTACGCCTAGTGAAAATGTAAAAAATGCAACAACCATTTCTAGGGCACTTGTTGTGGGTACAACTTTGGTAGCTATAATTTATTTTGGTATTAGCATTGTTGTTATGGGTGTAATACCCCTCACTGCATTGCAGGGCATGGATGCTCCCTTTATGGCTATAGCACAGTTGATATTAGGTGGTAACTGGCATATTCCTATAGCTATTGCTGTTTTTATTGTTTGCCTTGGAACACTCAACGCATGGATTTTCGTTTCTGGGCAAATTGCTGCCAGCGCAGCAAAAATAAATATGCTACCTTACCTGTTTACAAAAACCAATAAATATGGCTCTCCTCACTACAGTATTTTAGCATCTTCATTAGGAATTATTCCATTTTTAATCCTTACGTTAAATAACAGTTTAAAGAAACAATTACTAGACCTCATAGATGTTTCTGTGATTATTTTTCTATTGGTTTATGCTCTTTCAACTTGTAGTTATTGTAAACTACTATGGGATAATCGGATTGCAAGAACAAAAAGCAACTGTATAATAGGATTACTTGCCATGTTGTTTTCAATCTGGATGATCGTTTCTGCTATGAGTCTTTTTCATCTTATGGTTGTTGGAGTAATTATAGCAAGTGGTATTCCTTCTTATTTATATATGCGCAATAAATCCTTAATATCACAGGAACATACTACTACTGTAACTGATATTTCAGATAAAAAGTCTGTTTAATAAATAGTGTTCACCTATTGCATCTTTGATGTAAGTTAATTACCTTATTACCCACATTCCGCACCTTTTTTTAGATTCTTATTAATTAAATTAAGATCAATTGATAACATCAAAACTATTTAATATTACTTCAAAAACAACATTTTGTAGAATATATTGTTTAATGAAACACTCATTTCATAATGAATGATTAGGTTTGCTTCCTTATTATACTAAATAAAAAGTTACCATACAATAGTAAAGCAAAAAATTATTACTAATTAGTAGTTTCTAAAACTTATACTCTGTACAAAGTTTTACTTTGGCTATGAAAGTATATTACTATACAATTATAAAAATTATTAGTAATCAATTATAAAATAATTGTAAGATTTGCATTTTTTGGTGCGGAATGTGGGTTATTAGTAAGGATCCAGAGTTATTCCCGTTGCTGGTGATCCATCACATCACATGCAGCGTAAATGCTATGCGTTCCTACACATGGGTTCTTTTGTATATATCCATTTAAGCATGGTAGTGTCATAATTTTGCATAAGGATTGGTGCAAAAGATGTACAACACATACAAATTTTTATATACAAAGAATCAAGTGGAAATAGGCTAGGTTGTTTTTTTAGACCGGCTATGCCTATAGGTATATACCTTCACAGAAGGTTATTATTTTAATATAAATTTTTAATGATAATGAAATATATAAGCAAACTCATATATCATGTGTATACGTCCATTTTATGGATTACGCTATTTTACGCTTTAGGCGCTTGTAGTCAGAAGCGAGTTACTCAAATATCGAATTAAATAAAGCGCTTGTAGCAGGAGCTGTACTTGGAGGGGGGCTGGCAAATGCCTGTACCATCTAATGATACAGTAGCACTATCTAATAATATGGTACCTACTGGAATTGATTTGAATCAAGTATTTTTTCCCGTATTGGTAAAAGTACATAATGATAGTTTATTAGAAGATCTAAATTCCAATAATGTTGAGATTTATTTACCAGAAATGGATGAAATAGAGCAGTCTATGATGGCTGGAACAATTGATTTCCAGAAATTAAAAACGATTACTAACAAGGGGAATACCATAAAGATGCCTATAGAAGAAATGCTTAAAGGGCTACCTATTGCTAGTATTACGTTTGCAGCTAACAGCGCCTCAAATCTTTTTGGTGCTGGGTGGAAGTATTGTTTTGGTTGGTCAAGAAAAGGCTCGAAGTATAGTTTTAGCCAAGATCATGCGGCACATTTAAATTTCGTCAAAAGTGGTACTTATCTTATTTTAATGTCCGTTGCTTTATATCTTGAGTTACAACAAGGTTTTCGGCGTGCAGATTTATTAACCATATGGTCTAATGCAGGTGTAAGCTTAATGACAGCTGGTGGAACATATCTATTAGATTTACGTGAAAAGCCACCGACTACCAGTGGGTGGCATGCTTTCTCCAATACAGCTTCTGCCATTATTATTACCAGTGTTTCTCCTGATACACCTAATTATCATCCTAAAATGGTTTCTTCTTGGTTTGCAACAGCTGATCAAATTGCAGCCTTTACAATGCGAATATGTAGTTATATCAGTAAAAGAAAATGGACTGAAGACCGGGTCAGGTATGAACAAGGAATGATAGGTAGAGATTTTTTTATTACTTCATTTTCTATAGCAATTTCTTCGCGTACAACGGTCAAGTTTTTAAACTAGTTATTAAAACGAATCATTTTAGAGACCTGTTTTGTAAGTAGATGGAATAAAAATACAGCTATTTGTACATAATAGATGGCTTTTAAGTGAATTTTGCCCACTTCAGTGAGCCTAGTACTTACGCAATAGGTCTAATAAACGACGTAAAGAGAGTGGATGTTTCGATAATTTTTTATATGTTAAGCCCATAGGGGGTAGGTATTTATACGGTTATATTAAGTATTACCCCCTATTTTAACATTTTTTTACTCCAAAAACTAATAACAGGGACTTACGCAACAGATCTATTATTAGAGCATCCAGTTATAAAGTTAGAATCCAAAAACCGTTACGGACGTACTCCACTTGGCCAGGCAGTGCATGATGGTCATGTAGAAATCGTAGCGTTGTTGTTAAAACATGGAGCCAATCCGGAAGGTATTACAACAACAAAATGGGGTGAATTTTTGTCAAAGTTGGGTTCTCAAAAACACAAAAAAATCAAAGAGCTTTTAGATAAGGCAAAACAAGAAAATGTGTAAAATTTAAGTTCTGAAAAACGCAAAGGGTAGTGGTCTAAATATATGAAAAACAGCAAATTTTTCACTACATGGATTTAGTAATTAGGGATTATAAAACAAGAAAAACATTTTACACAATCTCTTCAAAAGTCCCAATTTATCCATTCAGCATTAATCAGGACTTTCGTACAATGGCAATAATGCTTTTATACTTAGATATGATGATATTTAATAATTTTATAATCAATAAAAAGTAAATATTTCAAAAGTTTTCTGAAACTTTTATAGGGTATATCTATGCACAGTTTTTAGATAAAAATGCGAAAGTCCTGTATGCTATGCAAGTTTGGTACATCCAGGAAAAAATACTATCTTAACACGATATCTTAATGGGTAGTTCCTTATAGATGAACGAAATGGATATCCATAAGCCATTTGGGGTTGACTGGAATTGACGGGAAGCTAAAATCCAATGTAAGCATGCGAGGTGTTGTAAGTATTACCTCTAAATAAAACTTACACATTGAATAAATGGCATCTTTGCTATTATTAATTCTCGCCGTGAAGAGGAAGAGGAAGAAGGAGGGGAAGAAGGAGTATTCCGCATGGCTGCTTAGTCGATAGACTAAGGGGAGTTTGTCTCTCTGACTTTTGTTCTATGGGGTCAGGATAGAGGCATCGTTACATAGGACTGGTGTAGGATAGGTTACGTGATGGCTACACAAGATTTAATCGCGTATACGTATAACATGAGGTAAGTTCACTGGCCTTGGTTATATCGACAATAAACAGTAACTAAGCATGTAGAAAGCGTTGCGGTTTTCTTGTTCGGACGAGGGTTCGATTCCCTCCAACTCCACTTAAAGTGTTAAGATGGTGAGTAGTAAAATCTATATGTTGTCTGTTTTTTTAAGAGTTAACTCGAATAAATATAGGTGATTTTCTTAGAAAATGGGAAAGCAGGCCTCCTGTTGCACTTTAATAAGTAGTGTGCTTGTATGAATTGTAGAAAGTTAAGTTTGAATGTAAGCGCTATAAATGAATAAGTCTAGAAAAATACTTTTATTGCTTGGTTTTGCATGTTTTGGACATGTCACCCCTACACTGGCCCGGTCTACGGATACGACACATACACAAAGTAATGCGGCCGTTTTAGAAAAAATGCAAAAGATTGTCAAGCTTTATGAAAAACAGCGTTATACAAACGTACTTGAATTAATAGAAGAGTTGCTTCCGGTTGTTAAGTGTAAAGCAGATCGGTTGCAGTTACAGTTTTATGAAGCCTATGCTAATTACTACGAGAAAAATTATAGTATTAGCTCAAACCAATTTCATTTCCTTACAGAACAATACTCTTTGGATCCACAAATAGAAGAGGCATTTTTTATGGCTGGATATAGTTTGGCTTTCGAAAATGTAGACATCTATCTAGACCAAACAGTTACCTACGATGCTATTCACTTGCTTGAAGAATACTTGGAAATGTATCCGGAAGGACATTACCTAGACTTAGCCCATATTGCTTTGAAAACCTTACACCATCGCCTTATATCTAAAAGTTTTAAAGAGGCTGCATGCTACGTGCGTTTAGGATATTATCATGCTGCTATTGTTGCACTTGAAAATTTCGAAAAAACTTATCCTAATTCAGGCTTCGAGCTCAAGACATATGCCCTCTTGCTAAAAAGTTATAAAGAACGTGCTAAAACAGTGTCTAATGAACAAGAAAAAAAGCAAATTATTGATCGTATGCTTGACTTATCAAAATGGCATAGTGCTTATATGCATGACACTGATAAAGGCATGGTATTAAAAAAGAAGAAAGGTATGGAAAATAATACTGGGTTGGCCATGCTTCCTCATATGCCTAAATATTTTAAGAAATAGTTTTAACAAATCCATCTACATGGTATAACAGGAACAATTTTTAAAATAATTTTTAATTTTATCATTAATTATGAATCTAAATAAAAAAGTATATTTAACTCCTAGAAACATAAGTGAGCTGATTGCACCTACTGGTAATATTTATGAAAGTACGGTTGTTATTACTAAACGTGCTAAGCATCTAGCCATGAAACTAAAAGAAGAGTTAGATGCTAAGTTAGAAGACTATGTAAGTATTAGCCAAGAAAAGGATAGCCTAGATAAGCATAGACAATACGAGGTTTCTCAACACTATGAAAGGCAACCAAAGCCTGTATTAGAAGCTATTAAAGAATTTTTGGAGGGGGATATTGCTTTCCGTTATTATGACGATGAGAAGCAAGGTGACCGATATATGGAGGAATTTGAATAAATTCAAATAAAGGTATCGAATCGTCTAGAGGTATTCCACAGACGATTCGATCAAATATGCATTTATGCATTTAACAACTTATCTGTATAATTTCTTATAAATGTTGCTAATAGATCTCCTTCCAGCATGCCTTGTGCAAGAAGTCCTAAATAATAAGCATTTTTTACCAACTCTTTTTGCAAATCTTTATCCGTAATACCAAGGATTTTCTTTGCTAAAGGGTGATTCCCATTGATAGCCAAATGCATAGATTTAAATATGTCTTTCTTTCCAGTACCTCGACCTTGAGAAAACTGCTCCATACGTCTTAAAAGTTCAGAAGTTACAAAGGTTACTGGTAGCTCCTCTGGTAACATAGATGTCACATTCCACGTGGTTTGCTCTGTACCAATAGTTTGTTCATAAATGGATTTTAGTTCCTTTTGCTCTACTTCTGTAAGCACCTGCTCTAATACCTCTTCTTTCTCAATTAAGTTGCTAAGTGTATCGGTGTCAATACCTTTGAATTTAATGTTATCGAACTTATACTCACCAAAATTAATAAAATTGGTATCAACAGGACTATTAAGTACCAATACGTCATAACCTTTATGCTGTGCTGTCTGTATATACATAGCATGTTTTTGTGGATCTGTTGTATAGAGAAAAATTATATTTCCATGCTTATCAGTTTGATTTTTAGATACTTTATTTTTATACTCATCTATGGTATAATAATGATTTGTTGTACTTTGTAGCAGGATAAGTTCTCTTGTTTTTTCATCAAATTTGTCATCTGTTATCATGCCATATTTGATAAATAGAGCTATATCATTCCACTTATCTTCATAGGCTTTACGATCTTGTCGGAAAAGTGCTTCTAGTTTTTCTGCTACCTTTTTACCAATGTATGTGCCAATTTTTTTAACATTTTTATCTGATTGTAAGGCACTCCTGGATACGTTTAGGGGTATATCAGGAGAGTCAATTACGCCATGCAGTAGGCACAAGAAATCTGGAATAACCTCTTTTACATCATTAGTAATAAAAACCTGCCTTGCATATAACTGAACAGTTTCTTTTTGTTCAAAGTAATTTGCAACTTTAGGAAAATATAATACGCCAGTTAATGTAAATGGATGATCAATATTTAAGTGTATCCAAAAAAGAGGGTCTGGCGCTAAGGGATATAGTTCTTTATAAAAAGAAAGATAATCTTCTGATTTTAAATCAGTTGGATTTTTAGTCCACAAAGGTGTTGTATGGTTAATAACTTTTCCATCAAAGAAAATTTCTACGGGGAGGAAACGACAATGTTTATTTAAAATCGACTGTATGTGTTCCTTATTTAGGAATTCTTCAGAATCTTCAGCTATATGTACAATAATTTCTGTTCCTACTTCATTTTTGGTAGTAGGAGTGATTTCAAAATTAGTACTACCATCACAAGTCCAATGAACAGCTTGAGCACCATGATGGTAAGACTTGGTAATGATTTCAACGTTCTTAGCTACCATAAAGACCGAATAGAAACCCAATCCAAAAAAACCAATGAGTTGATGTTGGTCCATCTGCTCTTTATATTTCTCTATAAATGCAGTAGCTCCAGAAAAAGCAATTTGGTTGATATATTGCTTAATTTCATCGGCCGTCATTCCCAAGCCAGTGTCCTTAATGATAAGTTTTTTTTCTTTTTCATTGATTATTACTTCAATAGATAATTTTTCAGTAGATGCTTCATATAAGCCCATAGAAGATAATTTTTTGAGCTTTTGAATCGCATCTACACCATTAGCTATTAATTCCCTAAGAAAAATATCTTGATCTGAGTATAGGAATTTTTTGATAATTGGGAAAATATTTTCCGTATGTATGGATATAGTTCCTTGTTCATGCATGGCTAATAATTAAAGTTAGAATTAAACTGATTTAAACCTACAGTAAAAAAACGAGCAAAAACCATTCCAAAAATATAATGGCTGACTACAATAGACGGTGGTGGTTTAAATATATGATGGCATAAATCATTGACATTAAGCATTTTCCACTTTTTTTTGATAAAAAATGGTTAATTTTTTTCAAAGAAAATATCATGGAAAAGTGGCCTCAATCCCTGACTGATTCAAAAGCCTCTTCTTATAAACTTAAGTTGTTTTCTTCCATAATAGAAATTATTTCTTTTCTTGAAAAAGTGGTAACAATGGATATGGTGTCTATATTTATGCCCAGCTCTAACATCTTTAAGGCAGTTGCATAGCGTTCTTCTTTTTTACCTTTTTCTAATCCAATCCTTTCTCCCTCTTCTATACCCTCTTCTCTGCCTTTTTCTCTGCCTTTCTCTAATCCAATCTTTTCGCCTTTCTCTTCGGCTGTTTTAACAGCTAGGGCTTCTGTGCGAATCCATTTTAAATGATCTTCATAAACTTCTTTTTCTTCTGAATTAAAGTTCATAACGTCTAATACGTCTAACGCTTTTTTTATATTGCTGTCATTTAATGCAGAGGGTAAATGCTCTTTGTTTAATAAATCATGACGGGATAAAAAGGTAACCCATCTGGTCTAAACCACTACTTACTTTCGATACGATATCAGATAATGTTGAATCTTTATCACTGATGAATTTCTTTAACTCTATGGTGTGTAATTCTAGGTCTTTGAAATAATGTATATTATTATCTATTTCCTTAATATGAAATATATTATGGTACTTCTCCGATGTAGGAATACTGGTAAAGTTAAGTATATGGATGCCGATGGCTTTAGATAAAATATCATAACTTCTAGAAATTTCTAATTGCTCTGTATACAATTTAGCCCAGTAATACAATGCACGCTTATCGTAGTCTTTGGCATCGGTAATCTGTATTTCAATATTAAATCTCTTTCCTGTACAGCTCTCTGCTTTAATATCTAAGATAGACAACTTATCCTGTCTAAAGTTTCGATGGTTATAAGGATTGAGTAAGGTAATATCTGCTACTTGATCTTCTTCTTGCACAATAGCATTAATAAGTGATATCAATAGGTCTTTATTCTCTTCAACGCCGAATAGTTTTTTAAAGACAATGTCTACTCTTGGGGTTAGCTTTTCCATAAGGTGACTGTTTAGTTTGTTACAAAATAAATTTAATCTATTATTATCTTTATCTTGTGTTATTTTTTTTATTTCCGGTAGCTCTTTTCGAATTTTTTGCTTAGATGTGTTTTACGCATTTTTCTTGAGGGACGTGTATCTGTTTATATATATGCTATGCTTTGTATAGAATTATTTTGTTTATCAAATAAAAACAGTTATTTTTTTGCTTTGCTTCTTTTAAAAGCTTTTTAATTTCTTTATGTTTCCCAAAACCTAGTTTTGACAATAATGCATTTTTTATTGAAATGGCTTTTGGATTAGCTCTATGTTTTAACAATAACTTTACGATTTCCACGTTGCCATTATGTACCGCCTGGCCAAGTGGCGTACGGCCAAAAAAGTTTTTGTGTTCTATGTCTGTACCTTTCTCTTTTAGCAGTAATGCTACAATTTCTGTACAATTTAAAACAACTGCCTTATCAAGCGAAGTGTACCTGTTATGATCTTCTTTATTAATCTTAATATTATCATTTTTTAACAGCAACTCTATTGCTTTTATTTGATTACCTTTATAAGGTTCATCGCTATAACCATATATCCCTGCGTGCAATGGTAGCATACCTCTAGCAGATAGATTAACATCTATATCTTTACGATTTAAAAGGATATTAAGAATATCTATATCGCCATTCTTCATAGCCTCATGTAGGGCGCTATCATAATCAGGTGACTCAACATCCTTCTCAATTTCTAATTGATTGACGTCTGCTCCATGATTTAGTAATAATTCTACTACTTGTTTATCTTTTTGCTGCGTTGCCATGGTTATGTAATATCTAGTTGATAATATATTGCTTGTAGCAAATAAACAGGGATCAGCTCCTTTCTTCAATAAAAATCGAATAATCTTTAGGTATTCTTCTTTCTTTTCTGGATTTTTTTCTTTATGTCTATAGTACATAGCTATATACAATGGCCTCACAATACTACGTGGTGGAAAGAGAAGTAGTTTTATTATTTTTTTATTGAGATCTTTTTTAGGGTCAGAACTTTTTGAAACCTCATTTTCTACTTCCTTAAGATTTCCCTTTCTAATAGCCTCTTTGAGAGCAGATATACTAAATGCTAATTTTGTATTATCGTTAGATGTACGATTATGTTTTACACCGTGTACAACGCTTTTACACTTGCTTATGCCAGTAGTCACCCATACCATAGCTAAAAATGCAATGATTTTGTAAATGTATTTCATAGATTAAATATGTTAAGTAATTGAATATCAGTATATTTTTCAATATAATCTCCTGATTAAAAATTTATTTTTTTAAGAACTGGAGTCTTTACGATGCGTGTGATTTATTTTAACCACCAGCAAAGGAATGACTCTGGTGCCTTATTAAAAATGTAAGGAACTTATATCAAATATGCAATCTGCTCGCTACATTTGTACCTGCTTTGCTGTAAACCGCTTGCCAGCGGGTCCTTACTTTTTTGAGGGCCAAAAAAGTAAGCAAAAAATCCTTTTTGTCCCAAAAGAAAAATGCTAAAAATCTGCACAAAAATTCGAAGCCAGATAAAATCGCTCCTATGGAGCTCAAAAGGAGCTATCTGGCTTTGATCGAATTTTTTGCTTAGATTTTTCTCACGCATTTTTCTTGAGGGACGTGTTATATGTTTGTATATATGCTATACTTTGTATAGAATTGTTTTGGTTATCAAATAAAAATAGTTAATTTTATTTTGCTTCTTTAAAAGCTTTTTGGTAACTCCCCCAGGTGCCTTTTTCAATTTTAATATATCAGCAAACATACCACCAATATTTTTACCTATTTCATTATATATCAATCATAAAAATCATATCTGTTTTATGCAGAACATGGGATACCTTGGGAATTACTTATTATTCCATGTTTGTTCGACAATATGGACATGTTTTATTGATAAGAACCCATTCAGATATGCAATCTAAATGAAATTTATGATTGCATTTTTTTAATTTTATTGCATGCTGATGCTCACTAGTATCCACTAACTTACTAAGGCAAATAGAACATGCTCCATCCTTTTCAGTAACATGAATAGCATCAAAAACAGGTAGCGACTCTTTTGTTTTTTTCTGATTTTTCTTTGCTTCCTTTAAAAGCTTTTTGATTTCTTTATGTTTCCCAAAACCTAGTTTTGACAATAATGCATTTTTTATTGAAATAGCTTTTGGATTGGCTCCATGTTTTAACAATAACTTTACGATTTCCACGTTACCATTATGTACTGCCTGGGCAAGTGGCGTACGGCCATGACAGTTTTTGTGTTCTATATCTATACCTTTCTGTTTTAGCAGTAATTCCACAATTTCTGTACAATTTAAAACAACTGCTTTATCAAGCGCGGTGTATTGATTATTATCCTCTTCATTGATCTTAATATCATCGTTTTGCAATAGCAATTTTACTGCTTCTATTTGATTACCTTTATGGAGTGCATCTCTATAACCATATATACCTGCGTGCAATGGTAATATATATGCATGTAGATTAACATCTATATTTGGATCTTTTAAAAGAATCTTAAGAGTAGCTATATCACCATTCTTCATAGCTTTATGGATAGCTCCATCATAAGTAACGTAGCCTCCATCTTTACTATCTAATTGATTGACGTTTGCTCCATAATCGAGTAATAATTGTACTACTGGTGCATCTTGTTGCCCTGCTGCCATGGTTATATGATAACTAGTTGATAATATATCGCTGCTAGCAAATAAACAAGGATTAGCTCCTTTCTTCAATAAAAGTTCAATAATCTTTAGGTATTGCTCTTTCTTTTCTGGATTTTTTTCTTTATGTCTATAGTACATAGCTATATACAGTGGCCTTGCGATACCACGTTGTGAAAAGGGAGGTAGATGTATTATTTTTTTGTTGAGATCTTTTTTAGGGTCAGAACTTTTCGAAACCTCTTTTTCTACTTCCTTAAGATTTCCCTTTCTAATAGCCTCTTTGAGAGCAGATATACTAAATGCTAATTTTGTATTATCGTTAGATGTACGATTATGCTTTACACCGTGAGCAACGCTTTTACACTTACTTATGCCAGTAGTCACCCATACCATAGCTAAAAAGGCAATGATTTTGTAAATGTATTTCATAGATTAAATATGTTAAGTAATTGAATATCAGTATATTTGTTTAATATAATCTTCTGATTAAAAATTTATTCTTTTTAAGAACTCGTAGTCTTTACGATGCGTGTGATTTATTGTACAGGACTTTCGCATTTTTAATTAAAAGCTGTATATGGATTACGCCATAACTTTTCCTGAAAAATTTTTAAGGGTTCA
>NZ_QWJI01000016.1 GCF_004354815.1 Cardinium endosymbiont of Culicoides punctatus | reverse complement strand
TGAACCCTTAAAAATTTTTCAGGAAAAGTTATGGCGTAATCCATATACAGCTTTTAATTAAAAATGCGAAAGTCCTGTCTAGGTTAAATTATATAATAGAATCATTTAAAGATATCGTAGAAACTAGAGGAGGATTCACAAATATAGAAGGAAAAGAGGCTTCATTTTCGAATTATCCTAATATTATTATAACACAAATGGTTCGTGAAGTGTCACGTGAACGTGTATCTCATGGTAAATCCAAAGTACTTCTATCAGATCAATATACCTATGGTGGTACAATGGCTAAAGGAGATGTTGATCTTGTAGTACGTATAAAAAGCGGTCCAAATTATACCGATAATATCTTATTTGTTACAGAAGTAAAAAAACCTTCAACACTTGAAGAAGGGTTATTACAAAACTGTATGGAGCTATATGATGCATATGAAAAAAACTCTGTTAAAGGAGAGGTATATGGTATCGTTATTTGCGGTAATCAATGGATATATACGAGATATGTAGGTGATAATAATGAATATCCTATGAAAAATTGGAATCAATCCGATTGTTTGCATATTTATATTCCTAATGATATTAACAATTTCGGTGATAAAACTAAAGAAGAAGTAAAAGAAATAACCTCGTATATCAAATGGATTATTAAATCTTCAGCGGAGAAATTTGATAACGCTATAGCTCCCAAGACAAGTATTAAATCTCCAAAAAAGAGAAGGAGGGGTAGTAGCTAAACGGAATTAGACAAATACAGCACATTATATAATGTTTGATTATGAGGTATATTATTTGGCTTATATACAAAAATAATCTGAGATATTTTTTTGTAATCTTAAATTACGCAATAATATGATTTGTAAACATTTAAAATCAGTTATATGTCTTTTATTACTCTTATTGGGTCAGTCGTGTTCTAACCATCAATTATTGGATGCAAAAAAAGACCGTGGAAAACATCATGCCGATAATCGTACTAGAAAAAGAACTCGACCTGAAGAGATAGAATCAAAGCCTGTAGGTTTTAGCCAATGGACACCTGATCTATTTAAAGAAAAGTTTGGTGTAGATTTTAATCCCAGAAGGATGAAGGACTTTAAGCTTGAAAGAGAGCATGTTGCTAAAGACAATTTAGAACTTATAATAAAAATGTTTAAAAAATTTATAAACACTAGAGGGGGATTTATAATAAAGACAGAAGAAAAAGAAGCTCAGTTTTCTCATTATGCTAATATTATTATAACAAGTGTAGTGGATGAAGTTTTATGTGGACGTGTATCTAATGATAAAACAAGAATATTTCTATCAGATCAATATATCTATGGTGGCACAAGAGCTAGGGGAGCCGTTGACCTTGTAGTATGTATAGAAGGTAGTCCAAATTGTAGAGATAATATACTGTTAGTTACAGAAGTAAAAACTCCTTCAACCCTTTTGGATGGATTATTACAAAACTGTATGGAGCTATATGAAGCATATGAACAGAACCCCATTAAAGAAGAGGTGTATGGTGTAGTTACTTGTGGTAATCAATGGATATTTACTAAATATGTAGGTAGTAATAATGAATATTCTATGAAAAATTGGAGCCAATCTAGATGTTTTACTATTGATATGCCTAATTATATTGAGGATTTCGATGCAGAAACTGAAGCAAGTATAGAAAAAATAGCCTCATATATCAAATGGATTATTAAATCTTCAGCGGAGAAATTTGATAACGCTATAGCTTCCAAGACAAGTACTAAATCTCCCAAAAAAAGAAGGATGGGTAGTGCCTAAACGGGATTAGACAAATACAGCACATTATATAATGTTTGATTATGAGGCATACTATCTGGTTTATGTAATTTTCAATTACGCAATAATATGATTTGTAAACATTTAAAATCAGTTATATATCTTTTATTACTCTTATTAGGTCAGCCTTGTTCTAACCATCAATTATTTATTGGGTGTAAAACAGCATCTATTGATCCGATTCATCCAAATAGGTAAAATACCATTCAGGATGATCTGCACGTCTACCTTTAATCAGATAAAATACAATATCTGTTTCCTTTTGATAATAAGTAATGCCCTTTTCAGCTGCAGCCTCTAGCTCTTTTTCTATCTCAGGATCATAATCAAGATACTGTGCTGCTAGCTCAGAATCTATATAAAATCCCTGACTGGATGATACAAATAAATCTTTTTTATTGGTATACCCAGCACCATGTTGCATATCATAAAGCCGTTCTGCAAGCTTGATATACAGCACAACAATATTGGGTTGCTCTTTCTCTACTTCATTGCCTGTTTCATTATCTACCTGTATGACATATACCTTTGTTTTAGCGATAGCCTCATCTAGATCTCTGTACTTATCTACAGATATGACATCTTCGATAAGACTAGCAATACCTAAGCCAAATTTTTCTTCAATATGAGATAGCGATGTGCGCAGATGACGTACCAAATCATACAATAATGCAGTATAAATCACTTTTGGTGAATGAGGAGTCCATCTAGCAACCAGCTTGGCAATGCCTACCGCACGCACATAAAGCAATTCACCACAGTCATGACGCATATCACCATATTTTTCCTTAATAAAGGATACAATTTCTTTTATGATGATAGGATCGACATCTGTCGTTTTACATATATTTTCATTAAAATCCATTAAAAACGTCAAAGCATCTGCTGATCCTTGGGTATCTACTGGATGGTCTGTAATGAGGGAGTCTAAAGGCCATCTGGTTTGCATGGAATCTTGAACAAGATGTATCCACTGAGGTAGAACGATAAGGAAGCCTTCTTCTCCCTCTTTAGGTAGCTGCATATAACCATAATGGGCCCGAACAATTTGTAACATATCGTGTGTAGTTGGATCTAATGGTCTACCCAAAACCTCATTTATATTGCCTGCATAAAAGTCACGATAGGCTGTTATATATCTTTTTTTATGTGGGATTCTCTTTTCTGGAGGCGTATTGTTATTACTTATTACAATGCTTAAAGCTTCAAAAGTTTGCCATATAATGTTGCCTCTATGGACTTTATCATCTTCATGGTTGTATATATCAGCACACCGTATATCACAATGTATCGTATCTATATCTATGGTTTTTTTATTAATGACGCTTAATACAGCATAAGTAAATAACTTAACCATTCTATCCATTTCACATTCTATATTCTGACTAGATTCATAATGTATGGTGATACGGGGCATAGTACCCAATTCCTCTTTAATAGCCATTTCTACCTCATTAATAATACGACTGATGTAAACTTGCTGTAAATCTAATACCATAGTCCCCATAGTAGTACTGGTTTTATCATAGTGTCTACGCCAATCCGTATATTTATTTATAAATGCTTTAAAATCACGTTTTGTTAGTTTCTCTGTATCACCAAGACGTTCTACAGCTTGGTTCAGCTTATCTTCTACATGCCCTAATATATCTGCAGCTTCTGCCATAGAACTTTTTTTCGTAGTTTTTGTGATATGGTCTGCTGTATAGACTGTTTCTTTTACCTTTTGTTTTTCCTCTTGTTCTTGTTGTGTTTTTAGATTACATATTTTTCTAATCAATTGATTGATTAGATTTTTATTTTCTAAGTTACTAAAAAAAGTTATACTCATTAACAGTATTAATAAGAGATATAATGATCGAGTATCTGCTTGTAAAAAATCTGTTACCCCAACCATATATATTCGGTAGGCAATGGCTGATAACGTAAGCAATATGGTTCGTTTACTAAAGTATAATGGTAGTATATTTGAGGCATAAACCAAATGTGTAAATGATAGCAATATGGTTGTTACAGGACTAACATTATACCACCAGTGAAAAATAACATCTACAGGCAGTATCCATATAATTCCCATGAACCAGCCCCATAAAGGCATATGATGTGTGGCACCTCGACTTTTTTGCATACCATAGTTGTAAAAGACAACAGCAATTACAAGCCTAGCTATATGCCATACTATAGAATGCAGGCCCATTCCCATCATAGATAAAGAAAGCATAGTAGTAGCTGCAATATAAAAGGCCATTTGTAGTAAAGTGGTATCACTTGGCTTTAGCCTTTCCAGCTCCTGCCTAAAACTGGCTTTTTGCTGTTGCTTACGAATGTATTTTCTATACCCATCAATACGTTTTTTGCGAGGGCTTTTCTTTTCTTTTATCCATCCCACTCCTTCTGGTTGTGGAAATAAATAGTATGTAGCCAGCATCGCTACCCCATTGGCCAACATACAAACAAAAGACCCATCTATGCCTGTTTTCGGTTTAATCCATTTATTCCACAAATAAATAGATAGTCCACCTATAACCATACCTACTGTGGCAATAATAGATGTACCTCTAAAACCAAAAACAGCTAAGATAAAAGGTGCTACAATCACTGGTATCGTTAAGTCAAATGATAATTTGAGTAGATCGAGCAAATCTTTTTTATAAAAAGTTAATATCATAGCAAATATTCCTAAGGTTGCAGAGGTCAATCGAGCAATCTCAAGTTGGTTAATAGAGGCAGCGATTTTTTCTCCAAACACACCTTTTATCAAATCATAACTAATCATCACAGCGCAAGCGTTTAATATAGAGTCAGCTGTGGACATAGCCATAGAGAGTAAGACCATACAGACCAACCCTTTTACAACAGGAGAGAGCGCTCCCATAATATATCCCCAAATCCCTTGTGTAGATAGCTCTGGAGCTGCTATCAAGACAGCTACACCCACCAAAAGGATAAAAACTTTTATAACAAAACTTAATATACCTGCATGAAAAAAAGACTTCTTTGCCTGTATAGCTGTTTTAGCCATATAGACCCTTTGTATCATTGGCGGTTCTATATAAGAAAATAATCCAGCTAACCTCAATGCGATAAGGCTTATTAAAGCCTGACCGGAAATGCTTTCAAATTCGAATTTTTTTTGCGTCCCTAAAAAGTGAATAACGTCTGATGTGGATTTACCAGTTTTTTGAAACAAAATGCAGGCTAATATGGGAATAACCATAAAAAATGTTACAAACTGTACAGTATCTGTGTAAGCCACTGCCCGGATACCTCCAAATGCAGAATAAAAAACAAGAATTAAAGTGGCAATCATGGAGATTGCTTTCGTGTTATTAAGATCTGTACATACGCTTATAGCTAATGTTATGACATTAATTTGAATAGCAAGACTTGCAATAGATGCAGCCACACTAGATAGTACAGTAATGACTCTAGGTATTCTACCATACACCCTTCCTATGGTATCTGCCATAGAAAGATTTTCCATAAATGGCTGCATACGTGAGGCTAATGGACTAATGATCCAAATAGAAAAGATACCCAAGCTAGACCAAACTATCCAATACAATCCCTGAGCATGCACTTGCTCTACGTTACGGGTTAATCCACCACCTCCATAAGCAGTGGCCACTATGGTGGCTATCAATGTAGCTGTGGAAAATTCTTTATTGCCTATAGCATATTCTTTAATATCTTTTACGTTATTACTACAATAAATACCTACTAAAAACGTAAGCAGCAGAAAAGACACCACCATAAAGAGGGGAAGATCGCTTGATACCATAAAATAAATTGGTTTTCTGTATTAAAAAAGGCTGGAATAGGCAAACATCAGCTACCTATGCGATGCCTTTTAAAAAATAATATTACAAATAAGATAGATTCTACTATATACTACAGTTGTACATGACTTTATTTTGTTATGCACACGGGACACAAAAGCTTATTTTGTATCCCTACCTAATACCTAATATATATTGATTATGCTTAAAGCAGCATTTAACTAAGAAGGAGTACAAAATACTTAGTGTCACTAATATGACGCATATTAGGCAATATTTTTATAAAAACAATTTTTTTGATTGTATATAACAAAATTGATCAATAAAGATGCTACAGTTAAGCATGGATATAGATATTATATCAGATGTTACTACGTTTTCTAGAGAGGAAATATATCTATTGTTAAAGAAAACAACTTAAGCAGGGCTTGCGTATAATAGCCATATTTAGAAATAATTAATATGGCTGATAATCAAAAAAATGATATTTATAAATTTTATAACGTATTCTATACACGGTTTTTAAGTAAAAATCCGAAAGTTCTAAATAAAAATATTTGGATTTTTAAATAAAGTTTCCTATATTGAATTGCGATGGTTAGATGTAAGGTGAGTGCGGTTGATTAGGTGAAGATACATATTTTTGTATTTAGTGTAGGTTAGGGTATATCAAGCATCGCAAAAGAAGAGGTAAAATTTCAACATTAATAAAAATGTATTTATTATGATGATCAATAATTTAAAAAAAATTCTATTTGCTCTAAGTGCGATTTTAGTAGCAACACCCAGTTTTGATTTGTAATAAATCTAAATTTACCTTATAGGTGCTTTGCATAATTTTTTTGCTGAAGCTTTTAGAAAGTTAGGCTCTTAATAGCATGTTAAGTTGCTTTATTACTTAGTAAAAGCATATCCTTATTGGGGTGGATTGTGAAGGATGGCATAATAAGGATATGCTTTCAGCTGTTTTCCTCAATGTTGCTTTTCTCTCTTATCAAAGCAATAACTTACATGATGTATAAATAATCTGATATTGTAAGCAAGCATCTATCCATACCAAATAATCTAAGAAATCACTTATATCAGGATTTCCTCATACTAGGCAATAAAGTTTAACTTTGTGGATTATAGATAGCTTGAATAATTATACAATACATCTGTCATATGTATATGTAAAATTTGTATCAAATCCAAATTGTTAAACAATAATGTTGGCATATTGCTATGGCATAGTGATTTGTTTATCGTAAAACAGTATATTTGTTGAATTATTGCATAATAGGGTAGAACAGGTAAGTTTCCTTTATATATAAGCTAAAAATAAAGCTTTTTAGCATTGTTTCTTTGTTAAGCGATGTTTATTTCATTTGGTTACATGACTGATAATATAAATTTATGATACCACTACACCTTATTCCATTATTGTCTGTAGCACTTTTTTTAGTTATAGTTCTTGTTGGTGCAATAATATCTACCCGCAATGTAACGACACTAAGAGAATATATTACATGGGATAGGCAGCTCCCAACGCCTACACTGGTAATGACTGTATTGGCTACGGCTTTTGGAGGAGGTAGTCTTATGCGTCATGTAGAGCAAATCTATACTGGGGGCAATGCCTGGGTGTATATTGTCCTTATATCTAGTTTATCTTTTTCTGTTATAAGCTTTTTGGCATCACGCGCAGAGCTCTTTATGCATAACCTATCGATGCCAGAGAGCATAGGTAGGGTATATGGGAAACAGGCAAGAATTATTGCAGCTTTTGTTGGTATTGTCTCTTTAGTGATTGGTATTGCTATACAAATTAATGTAATGTCCATAGCTATAGGAATGGTGCTGCCTGCTATAAATGCCAAGTTGATTGTGTTATTTACTTTTGGTATTCTTGTGTTTTATACTACCATCGGAGGTGTGCATATTGCTACCTTTACCCATACTTTTTATATGCTAACCTTTGTTATCATATTACCTATTTTTCTCTATGCGATAGTACAAAAACATTATAATTTGTCAGTAGATAATGTCCAGGTTTTAGGGGCACAAGTAAGCCTGCAAGGTAGTATTGCTCCCAATGAAAATCTAAGTATGTTTGCAATAATTATGCTAGGCCTATCTAGCATGGTGTCTTACATACAGCCTGCCATTATACAGAGAATGTATATGGCTTCCGATCATATCCATGCAGCACGTGTGTTTTTTTATGCTAGTTTATTTGGCATCGTAATGAAAATTATGATTGTTTCCTTACCTTTATTGGTTAAAGAAGGTGCATCGAATTTATCTACTTCGGAATTATGGCGCTATATTATGGAGGTGCTTCCTACACCATATCAGGGAGGTATTGTTATCGCTTTTCTTACATTATCGATGTCTACAGCTGAAGCCCATTTAAATACTTGTGCTGTTCTGGTAAGCCATGATCTTGTGCAATGTTTCATAGATAGAAAAGGTGTTGATTTTGAACGTCAACTAAAATTGGCCAAGATGACTGTAGTGGCTGTTGGAACATGTGCTATGGTGTTAAGCTTTTGTTGTAGCAATTTGCTAACATTACTCATGTTCTTTTTGGATCTGTATATTCCCATCATAGTAGCTCCATTTGTTTTGGCTATTTTGGGTTTTCGTGGTGCTTCACATACAGCTTTAGCAGGTATGATTACTGGATTTGTAACTATTATAGTATGGAAATTATGGATTGAGCCCCTAACAGGTATCAATGGGTCATTTATTTGCATGGTATGTAATGGGTTGGCTATGGCAGTTGCTCACTACTTGACAAAAAAGACTCTATCATAAATAGTCAAATCGAATATATTCATTTTTAGTTGTTCTTACATTAAAAACTACAATTTTACGTCATTATTTATATGATTATTGTATATCGCAAACAGGTTTTTTCCTATTTTTTTACGTTTTTAGTTTTTGGACTGGTTGCTTTTTTTTCGGATGCTCATGCGACAAAGAAAATAGAAACACCCCACTTTAGCATATTATTTCAGGAAAATATGACTGAGGAGGCCCAACGTGTGGCCAACACATTAGAAACCCTCCATGGTCCTGTTGCTAAAACATTAGGTGCTCGGCCTAGGCCTCTTCGTATTTTACTAAATAACCAAACTGCTTATGCAAATGGAATGTTTACATCAATGCCACTTCGCCTTGAATTCTATAACTTTTATTCTTCAGACCCACATTTTGTTGGAAATGTTGATTGGCTTAATGCATTAAGTATTCATGAATATAGACATTATATGCAATATAGTGTTCAATATCAGAGTACGCCTATATGGCTGAGGTCCCTATATTTTGGGTGTAATTTGTTTACTTTTACGGGTGTACCGCGTTTTTTTAGTGAAGGAGATGCTGTTGTTATAGAAACAGCTTTATCTAAAAGTGGTCGAGGAAGACTACCTGGCTGGGAAAAGTTGTATAAAATGAACCTTTTAGAATATAAACCAACTACCTTTGCCCAGTGTCTATTTCGCTCTTACCGACGTGATTTGCCTGATGAATACCGTTTAGGCTATTATTTTGTTACCCACATCCGCAATAAGTATGGCGCAAAGGCAATAGAAGACATATACAAAAAAAGCATTAGGAGGGTACCTTATTTTGGATTTTATAATGCGGTAAAGGAAGTTACGAAGAAATCTGTAATGGAGGTATATAAAGAAATGAATCAAGAGCTATTGCTTGGTTGGAGTAAGCAACTAGATGGCTTAAAAATTACACCTGCAACACACCTAAATATTAAGCAGCATGCAGATAGTTCTAGCTATATAAGGCCATTCATAGATAGATCGGGGCATATTTTTGCTTGGAAAAAGGGGATAAGCGTACGGCATCAGCTAGTCATGTTAAGCCCTATGCCTTCTACCGATAATACCTCCTCATTACAAGAGATTTCTACTTTTCTTTTTAAAGAGAAGAGACTCTTTTTTACAGTGTTTACAAATGCTCTGCCCTCTCCGTTTGCTTGTGCTGTAGGTGAGGGATGTGCGGTTTGGCTGGAACAATATTTACATCCTTGGAAGGGGAAAATAGGTGACAATAATGTTCACAGAATAAGGTTGCAATATTATGATTTTAAACGTAAAACAAAAAAAACGCTTGTTAAAAATATCCGATATAACGCCCTAGCTATAAGCCCTAATGGCAAGCAACTTGTTGCAATAGAGTCTGGTGAAGATGGTAGCAATCAATTGGTTGTTGTAGAGTTAGATAGTGGTAGCGTTATAAAAAAAATAAAAAACCACGATGGTGGTTTTTACATGACTCCTAATTGGTCAGATAATGAACATGTAGTAGTAGTGAAGTCTAAGAATCAAAAAAATAGCATTCTATTGGTCAATGTAATTTCAGAACAGGTAGAAGTGCTTTTACCATTTACGCACGAACATAGAAATTCACCTCAGATATATAAAGACTACTTATTGTATAACAGCTCTTATAATGGCATTGATAACATTTATGCCATGCATCTACCTACAAAAGCTTGTTTTCAAGTTACTTCTAGAAAGTATGGTGCTTATTTGGGCATGGTAGACTGTAAAACCAATCAACTGATTTTTACGGATTACACTAAAAATGGAATGGAAATAGCTGTAATGGCTTTTGATCCACTTTCATGGACACCATTGGAAAATGTAGAAGATAGATCTTTTCGCTACTATGATACGGTCGTTGCTCAAGAAGACAATGGAGATGTACTATCACAAGTTCCTGAACAGATCTATCCTGTAACGGATGCTAGTTTCGGAAAAGATAGCCTGGCTTTTACAGGAATGACGCTAGATACTGATGCTCGAAATAAAAAATTTCAAACTATTCCATTTGAAATAGTCAGCCTACAGGGTGATTTTAAAGCTTCCCCTTATTTTTTCTATCAATTTAATATGGATCAGAAAAGCAATCATTCGCAATTGAAACAAAAACAAAGTGAGCTTGGATTGCGTTTTTCTTATTACACAGTTTATCCCATTTTAACCGCCCGTATTAGTGCTAGGTGTTATAAAGAATGGACAGACAGTGTTCGGATAATTCAGACTATTGATGGACTTGGCGCTATTCCATATATCAAAGCATTGCCTAAATATTGGGGAAGTGAATTTTCGTTAGGCATAAAGTTACCGTATTACTTTCCTTTAAACAATGCTTTAGCACAATTATCTTTCGCAACTACTGCTGTTGTGCAACCACCTGATGCAAGTGGTGGGATGAGTTATACACAAGAGTATCAATTGGACATCAAGAACACCACAACATCCTGTACAAGGAATATAAATCCTCCGTGGTGTCAAAATCTTTGTCTAAAAATGCAACATAGCGTTAAGTCTACTAAACTAAACCAAACTAAATTCGCTTATACGCCTTCATTAGATCTTTTTTTTCCTGGTATTGTAAATCATCATTATTTTATGCTATGTACAAAATATCATTATAAATCTAGCTTGTCAAAGATAATACTAGATCTATTTAATGCTGTTTCTAGAGATTCTAGCGTACGAGTTGATCCTTACTATCATAGAAGGATATCCCTATTTAATATATATACAGCTTATGGTTTACCGATAGCTTATCCAGATTGTGGTATTCCGTATATTTTATACCTAAAACATATTAGTTTAGAGGGTTATTATGATTTTAGAAAAGAAAAGTTGAAATCTCAAGTGAAAATGGGCTCAAAATCATTCAGTGACATTGACACAAATGATACCACCATTCATAATCTAGGCATAAAGTTTATTATGCTTAATCATTTATTGTCTCTTACTAATCTTTCTGTTAAAGCTATATTAGACTTTGGGTTGTGTAAAAAGAAAAATTATGACTGGAAATTTATTTGTGGAGCAAGTTTTAGTTTGAATAACTGATATAGATATTTTTTTTTGGTGTAAAGTATTTGGCAATATAACTTAATTTCCACTATTCTTACATGTAGTGCTATACGTTAAATGTAGTTCAAAAGAGATCGATTAAAGATTAAAAAATAGTGGGATAACGTGTTGGCTTAGCATGATGCATCATCATGTAAACACGCATTACTATATCTTCTACATTGGGTTTAGAAAAATAGTTGCCATCATCACCATACGCTGGACGGTGTGGTTTACTAGTAATGGTAATTGGCGCTTCATCCAACATAGCATAACCACTTTGTACTTCAAGTATTTGTTGCATCATGTAGGCAGTAGTACCGCCTGGTACATCCTCGTCTGCAAAAACAATCCGATTGGTTTTTTGGAGAGATTTTGAAATATGATTTTGAATATCAAATGGCAGTAGTGTTTGTACATCAATAACTTCACATTCAATGCCTAAAGTAGATAGCCTATCAGCTGCTTCACAAACAATGCGGCACATGGCGCCATAAGTGACAATGGTTACATCTGTACCTGTACGTAGTATTTCAGGGATGCCTAATGGTACCGTCATAGATTCTATGTTGTTAGGCATAGGCTCTTTTAGGCGATAGCCATTTAAGCATTCGATAATGATTGCTACATCATCGGACTGTAACATGGTGTTATAAAAACCAGCTGCCTGTGTCATATTTCGTGGTACCAAGAGATAGATACCCCTGATGGCATGTATAATACTTGCTAGATAGGATCCAGAATGCCAAATGCCTTCTAGTCTATGCCCTCGTGTTCGGATTATCATGGGCGCTTTTTGTCCTCCTTTGGTTCTATACCGTAACGTTGCCAGATCGTCTGAAATAATCTGAAGGGCATAGGGCAAATAGTCTAAATACTGTATTTCTACAATAGGTCTAAGTCCACGCATCGCAGCGCCGATGCCTTGTCCTATCATAGTACATTCCCTAATGCTGGTGTCAGTAACACGTAATGTCCCATATATTTCCTGTATGCCTGCAAAGCCTTGGTTGACATCACCAATTTTTCCTAAGTCCTGACCAATCGCAAAAATTCGATTATCTCGTTCTAGCAATGTCTTGAAACAGTTGCGTAATACTTCCTTCCCATCTACTTGAGTTGGATTTTCCGGATAAGTGGACGGAATATTTTTTACATGTAAGGCTGCTTCTTTGGAATGGCTATACAAATGATCACTAAATCTTTTTTCATTACTTCTTGCATTTTTGTGCCACCAAGCAAGCATCTTTTTTTTGTTTGCATAGGGTATATTACGTAGTTCATAGAGTGCTTGCGTTGCGGCCTTGGCTACATCCAAGTGGTGCACATGATGTAGTGAAATTAACTTATGCAGGATATTAGGTAGCTTGTTGTGGTTTTTTATTTCCTCCTCTGGCAATGAAATATCACGTAGTAATGCAATAAGTTCTTTCCTTTCATTACTAGCTTCCTTCATTAATGCGTTCCAAGCTGCTTGTTTAGCTGCTTTTACTTTTTTTTCAGAGGTTGCTTCAATTACATCGAGTTCTTCTTTAGTAGCAATACCAGTTTGCACCATCCATGCCGCCATCTTGGCAATGCAGTCATGTGCATGTTCCCAGTTTAATCTATCTATTGACTTATAACGCTCATGAGATCCAGAAGTAGAATGACCTTGTGGTTGAGTCATTTCTTTAACATGAATAAGTACAGGCACATGTTCATCTCTACAGATATGTACTGCCTGTTTATAGGTATTACATAGATCTACATAATCCCACCCACGTGTAACAAAGATTTCATAGCCAGGTTGTGTATCGGTACGTTTGCAACCCGCTAATAAAGCAGAAATATCTTCTTTAATAGTGTGGTACTGTTGAGGCACAGAAATGCCATATCCATCATCCCAAATAGAAATACACATGGGCACTTGGAGCACACCAGCTGCATTGATGGTTTCAAAAAACATACCCTCCGAAGTACTTGCATCTCCAATGGTTCCAAAAGCAACTTCATTACCTTGGTTAGAAAAGTTTTTTTGAATACTTTGAAAGTCAGAAGATCTATATAGCTTAGAAGCATAAGCTAAACCAAGTAATCTAGGCATCTGTGATCCTGTAGATGATAGGTCTGCAGAGATATTCTTAGTGGTTAATTGGTTCAACCAATTACCTTGTTCATCTATCAACCTTGTAGCAAAGTGGCTATTCATCATCCTTCCTCCAGAGGCTGGATCAGCCTCTATAGATGCATGGGCATACAGTTGGGCAAAGTATTGTTGTAAGGTTAATGCACCAATGGTGAACATAAAAGTTTGATCTCTATAATAGCCAGAGCGCCAGTCGCCAGCTTGAAAATACTTCGCCATAGCTAATTGGGCAACTTCTTTGCCATCTCCGAAAATGCCAAACTTAGCTTTTCCTGCAAATACTTCTTTACGTGCTAATAGACTTGCTGCCCTGCTTTCACAGGCTATTCGGTAATCTTGAATGATTTCAGTTGGGGTAATAGATAAAGATTCTAGCATATTGCATTATAAATACATGTCATTGTATGTTTTTAAGTGTAAAACTTACTTAGTTAGCATGTACCATACATGGCAAAGTTACATATTTTTTTAGCAAAAAATAAGGTAATCTGCTGATTAAGTATACCATGAAATGGCTTAAATTTAAAGCTACTTCAGCGGAAAGAATGAATAATAGTTTCATTTACGTAAGTAACGTAAACGGATATGAGGTTGTAAAATAAATTTTATTCTATTACATTACTAATGTAGGAGGAAAGTGTTAAACCTTCAACATTGCCTGCATGTTAAAAAAAATTTGGTTAGGGCAATAGGATCCATATGACTGAGGGCAATATGAAAAAGAAGTTTTATGCATCATTCAAATATTGTTTCCTAATGCATTAACTAAAAATGTAGTAATGGTTTAAAAATAAATTATATGAATATCAAAAAGATTTTTTTTACGGTACACTTTCTCTGCATTTTTCTGACTTATCTACAGCCTATTGTGGCTTATGAAGAAGTAGATACAACATTACAGATCTCAAGCATAACTAAAGCTGATTCAATAGCAAAAAGTCATGCTAGTTCTGTACTTCATGCAGCAGCAGCAGTGGGTAATGTAACACGTATACGCTCTTTAATTGCTAATGGAGTTAATGTCCATTTTGTAGATAAAAAACAAATTAATGCCTTGCATATTGCTGCAGCAAAAGGTCATTTTCTTTGCGTGCAAGAATTGCTTAATATAGGTGTAAAGGTTAATAGCGCTGATCATCTTGGAAGAACACCTCTGCATTTCGCTGCTCAAAATGGTCATCTTGCTGTCATACGAGAGTTGATTTCTGTTGGGGCTACCGTTCGTGCATTGGATTGTCAAGGTAGAACTCCGCTCCATATGGCTGCAGAAGCAGGAAAGACGGAATGTATACGTTATTTAATTAGTCAAAAGGCGAGTGTACACGCTTTAGATAAGCATAATGTTACGCCAATCCATTGTGCAGCTTTGTCTGGATCTATTGCTTCTGTTAAAGCTTTAATAGCAGCAGGTGCCAAGGTTCAAGTATTTACTAAATATAAGTTAACACCATTACATGCGGCAGCACAAGGTGGCAATGCCGCATGTATACGGATACTTATTCATAGTGGTGCGAGTGTAAATGCGCTTACCTTAAGTGGTATTTCTCCACTGTACTTGGCAGCACGGTTTGGACAATTTGCAGCTTTACAGGAACTCTTGAATAATAAGGCAGATATCTCTGCTGTAGATGGACTCAATACGCCATTGCATGCTGTCGTATTGGGTAAGCATATAGCCTGTTTGAAATTACTGCTACAGGCTGGTGGAAATCCACATGTACGGAACAAAGAACAAAATACGCCATTACATCTGGCTGCAAGTTATGGTAGTCAGCCTTGCCTTAAGGAACTCATTGCTGCTAGTCAAGGCAATGTGCAAATAATAGGTGCAAAGCAGCGCACACCTTTGCATTGTGCAGCTAAAGCAGGTCATCTTGCTTGTGTAACAGAACTTATTAATGCAGGTGCCTGTGTAAATATTACAGACGCTCATAATAAAACACCGTTACACTTAAGTGCTTTTTACGGTCATAATGATTGTTTAGAAGCACTTATACAAGCTGGAGCAAATATTTATGTAAAAACACAAGAGGCATTCACACCATTACATATGGCTGTTAAAAGTGGCAGCATGTCATGTATGCAAACATTGCTACATATCGGTGCTGGTAGTATTTCTGCAATAACTAGATTTGGGAATACACCTCTTCATGTTGCTATTGCAGCAAGAAATACAGATTGTAGCTTAGCGTTGATCAAAGCGGGAGCTCCTGTCAATGTTGCCAATCAATGGGGTGTTACTCCCATCCATGTAGCTGCAAAAAGAGGAGATTTACTTTGCTTACAGGAACTTATTCAGTCTAAGGCCAATGTGAATGCTAAAACGCATTCAGGAATTACCCCTGTCCATATGGTTGCCAAAAGAGGCTATGTGGAATGTTTGAAATTGCTTGTGCAGGCAGGGGCGAATGTGCTGGTACGCAATCGACTAAAAGAAACACCACTTTATTTAGCTGCTGCTAATGGACACCTCTCTTTGATAGAAGCATTGATTGAAGCCGATCGAAATCAAGGCTCACTAGCTAAGAAAATGAAAGAAAAAGTAGCTGCTACTCCTGGTCTGGAGAAGGTCACTAAAAATAAGCCTAAGGTAGATACACCAAATCAGTTTAACGAAACGCCATTACATATTGCTGTAGAAAATGGGCATACTCAGTGTGTGCAATTACTGATACGTTATGGAGCTAAGGTAAATACCAAAAGGACAACAGGTGAAATGCCATTACATACTGCTGCTCAAAATGGCAATGAAATTTGTATAAGAATGCTTTTAGCGGCAAAAACAGAAGTTAATTGCTTAGATCGGTATAAAAACACGCCTTTACACCTTGCAGCTCAAGGTGGACATATTAAAAGTGTAAAAGTATTAATAATGGCAGGGGGAGCACTCAAGAAGCTTAATAAATTTAATAAAACTCCATCATATTTGGCATTGCAAAATGGCCATCTAGCATGTTATGAAGAGTTAGAGCGTTATCTTAAAAATCAAGGCCAATAGGTTTGGGTAAGTGGTTTAAATATATAATGTGAAGTTACCCAAGTCGATTTTAAAATTTTTATATTGGAAGTGCGTATTAGACCTATTATACTGGACTGAAAAAATCAGTCCAGTATATAATGAAGTAAGCAAAGTAAAGTTTATGTCATTAGTTCGTAAGCCACTAATTTTTAAGCTGAATGAGTGTAAAATATTTATGGGTGAACCATTAATAGGTTCTAGTATGCAATGGCGTATGCAAGCCATATTTGAAGATAAAGATGGAAAAGGAAGGGCCTGTTATGATGTTATTTTTATCAATTGCTACGCTGCAACGCCACATCAAGCAAAGGTAGTTTTCTTAGATGTTTCAGACATTGATCTTAAACTGAAGAATTCTCTATCTGAATCATACCGTATATTTCAATCATATATTGATGCAAGTAAACAAACTAATAAAAAGTACATTTTAATACGTAAATGCGACATTTGTAATTTACATTATCCACATATTTTTATTTCATACTGTTATAGTACTTACAAAGATGTATATAAAAGAACATTAATGTATTTTTTAACTAATTTTTGCCAAGCAAATCCAGATTATATCATAGCGTATGAACAAGATTATAGAGATCTTATAGAATTTAAAAATGATAAAGTAGTGTACCATGCAACAAAGTGGGTGAATGCCAAGTTTTCTAATAAAACTATTGCATTGCAATACAATAAATGTCTGCTAAAGTCCGATGTATGGAAAATGTACTATATTATTCAAGCAAAAAACAATACACTTGACTCTTTAAAAAAGAAAAAAAATATCTGGTTAAGATTGGATTCTGGCTGTTCATCTAGTCAACTATACAATGATACTAGGTGTGATTGTCAAGATCAGCTTATTAGTGCACTCATAGAAATCAATAATCTGGATAAGAATGGATTGCTAATACACATTCCTGCACATGACCGGAAAGGATTTGGATGGATGATAAAATCAGAAGAATCTCATAATCAGCATAAACAAAAGCAAAATATGCCGCCATTCAATATCCCATGGGATACATTAGAAGATGATGACTGGATTTCTTTAGATAATTCCAGAGATCTAAGAACTTTCGATGGAGCAGCATCTATTTTAAATCTGCTTGAAATACAAGATGTATACCTGATTACAGATAACAACATTAAAATAGAATCATTAAAAAAATACAATATTAATGTAAAGAGGATACCAACGAATGGTAAATAAAATAAGTTTATAATAAGTATTATATCTAATGCAGTGTCTGCATACATAGCATATAGACTATTTTATCTATAAAGTGGTTATTATAGGCGATCTTGTCATAAACGATCTAAAATTATATGTATACGATAGATTTGATTATAATAGGGATATTTCTAGCTATATCACTTACTATTGGGTTATACTATAGTAAAGGGATTACTACATTCAAAGACTATGCTGTTGGTGGTGGTAATATGTCTACATTAGTTATTACTATTTCTTTAATAGCTACCACCTATGCCGGTGGTATTTTAAACTCTAGACTAGATGGATATTACCGTCAAGGTATTTATATGTTGATTATGGATTTAGCTAGCCCTGTTAGCTTTTATTTAGCTTCTAGATTTATCATTATAAGGATGAAGGAGTTTATAGGAGATCTTTCGATAGCAGAGTCTATGGGTAAGCTCTATGGTACTTCTGTTCGAATGATAACAGCTGTAATGGGTATTATAATGACCATAGCTATATTAGCTGTGCAATTTAAAGTGGGATTACTAATTGTGACTAGTTTATTTTCTATATCTAAGCAGTATGCGGAGTATTATACTATAGCCTTGGCTCTTCTAGTTATTATTTATACCACATTAGGTGGTGCTAGGTCTGTTTCTGTTACAGATGTATATCAATTTTGTCTTTTTAGTGTTTGTTTTCCTATTTTAATCTTTACACTTCTATATAATTCTAAAGATCTATTGGTTAATTGGCAAAAATTTATGACTATGCCGCAATTTAACCTTTTGAAGGTATGTACATGGAATGATGCCTTAGTTAGTGTATTAACCAATTTCATTTGGCATAGTGTATTCCCTTTTGATCCAGCTCGCATTCAGCGTGTTTACATGACATCTGTACAGCAAGCAGCTAAGGTTTTTTTTAAAAGCGCTATGATAAGAGTTTTTTTCCCTCTATTGTTTTTTAGCATTGCAGGCGCTTTGTATATGGGAGGGCACAAGATCTCTTCGCACCAAAGTGTACTAAATTATATTATTCATCTGCAATACTTCCCTGGTATGAAAGGTATACTTATAACAGCTATTATTGCTTTGTTAATGTCTACTGCTGATTCTAATTTACATGCTGCTTCAGTTCTATTTACAAATGATATATATCCTATAGTGAGCAGATTCAATGCATCGTCTTATAAATTGTCACTTAAGGTTGCACAGATTTCTTCTGGAATAATAGGTATACTTGCTCTTTTTATTGTATTGTATACAACCAGTGTCATACAATTAATGAATAAAGCTGTTCACTTTTATGTACCTGCTATTGCTATTCCAATGATTATGGCTTGTTTTGGGTTTAGGCCTCGTCCTGCTGCAGTACTATGGACCATGGGCATCAGTATAGCCTTAACAACCTATCGTATTTTTATTCAAGGGCAATCAGTAGGGCAAAAAGATATTTTTTATTCACTTTTGTGTAGTACATTTATATTAATCATTACCAACTACCTCTTACCTAGAAAACCCAATACAGGATGGGTAGGTATTCCAGATGATAACACTGTGCAGCTACAAAATCAGGAAACCAAACGCTGGTGGTCAAGCAAAATAAAAACCTTTCAGGCTGTTTGCACTAAATCCTATTGGGATAATATTTTTCCTAGAAGTTCCACTACTTTCATAGCATCAGGCATTTATTTTATTATTTACAGCTCCATACTACTTTGCTATATGAATCAAGTATATGGACTTTCCTATATCTACTGGTATATAGTTATCATGTTCATAGGAACAATAGTAACCTTTTATCCTACTTTTCACGCTTATAAAAAAGGAGGGAATAGATTTCTGCATGGGTTATGGCCTATATTGTTATGTGTTGCTTTTTTTATTTCTGGTATTACCTATATGAAATTAAGCCATTTTTCACCTATTTCCTGCGCATTTTTCATAGTAAATATAGGCCTAAGTAGCTTATTACTACCATATAACATAATGATATTTATGCTATTTACATCGCTATTTATCCATAAATGGATACCTCCTTATATATCCCTTATAGGTTGTAAAGAGTTGATAACTATAGAAACAATGATGGGGTTAACTATTCTACTCAGTTGCCTAGTGTATAGATATCTAAGGAATGAAAATCACATAAAATTACAAACTATAGCGTTAATTAGAATCTATGAGCAACAGTATGCGCTAGCTTCTCTACATAATCAAGCCAACTGGAACCGCTTAGATCCCACTTATAGCGGGAAGGTACTACAAGATATGACTGATTTATTAAACCCATATGTAGAAAATCTACCTATACAGGAATTTCAGAATAAGCTCTATATATTTACCCAATCTCTTCTGAAAAGAGCTAAGGAAGAACGTACGTTTACATTAAGTCCACAGTCTATTCATAAAGTTTACATAGAAGAGCTGATCCTAAAATCTTATGAAATGGTTAGGAAGCTAGATATACCAATACAGCTGCTTTTAAAGAAACAAACCAAAGAAAAATACTTATTAACGGAATCAATTACTTTTGAGAGATTACTTACTATAAATTTTTGGTGGTGGTACAAATATATGATACTAAATTACTCAAACTAGATTTTATATTTTTGTTTTGATAATGAATATTGTATTGATTTTTTTGCATAAATAATTCTATTTTTTGTCTTTGTTAAAGCCATTATTTACTATATCTATGTTAGTGAGGCATTCAGAATAGCTTTCTGTAATGTGTTTGCTTAAAAAAAATTAACCACTTCTTATTAAACGATATAAAATACACTCAAGATCAAATACTTATTCCATCATATATTTGTACCACCACCAAATTTTTTACACCTATGCCAGGGTAAATACACCATAGATCATACAATTTATTTAACTATTTCGGATACATTATTGTCTTACCCTTTCCCTAATCCTTACCAGGCAGTCATACATAGTACGCATGAGAAGCAACTAAAATCTCCTGTATTACCTGCACTTGTTTTTTCTATGTCTACAGATACAGATAAGCCAAATATACTACTTACTTACGAAGTTACAGATGAACTTCGTTCAGGATATTTACCTAAGACAATAAATAATCTGTATCAAGAAGAAAGTAGACAAATTGTACAAGCTCATGGAGGATATATGGAAACCATAGAAACAGAAACTGGTTTAACCTGTCTCTACATATTACCTATTGATGGTAAAAAAGTTATGCGGTTTAAACGATATCATACCAATGACTTATCTAATAAAGTAGCAGAAACTGCTGCAAGTTTAGCGCAAGAAAAAGAGCTGATTCGTTTAGTTGTAAGCAAAACAACGTTAACTGAGCAAAAGGTAAAGGAAACTATTCACTTTATTAAGAAAGCACATGGAAATGTTATACGTAAGTCAGGTGATCCTTTTTATACCCATCCTATGTGGGTAGCTAAGATTGTATTAGAAGCTACCAATAACTCTGATACCATTTTGGCAGCTCTGTTGCATGATGTAATAGAGGATACAATGGGTTACATTGGAGCAAATAGAACTACTATATGGAATGGAAGTGGCTTATATAGTGGACATGGTTACGCATTATAATACTTATGGGTTTCGATGGAAGTTAGATCCGACATTTCGCACAAAAATTTGGGATTTTTTATTTTCTCTATTTATTACATAAATGTTACTATATTTTTAGG
>NZ_QWJI01000015.1 GCF_004354815.1 Cardinium endosymbiont of Culicoides punctatus | reverse complement strand
CTATACAATTATAAAAATTATTAGTAATCAATTATAAAATAATTGTAAGATTTGCATTTTTTGGTGCGGAATGTGGGATTATACATAGCACGTATTTCTCCAACTAGTACATCGCTACTTATATTTCTTTTTTCTGCTAATCGATTTATTCGTTTATAATAGACAGAATCCTTATTTAAAAGATCTTCTTCTTTATAGCCAGCTACAGTTGTATAATCTGGACTAAGTGTAATATCATTTAAGTTATTAGGACCTGAATAAGTATCTCTAAAACAGTAAGAACTAACTCCAGTAACAAATTCTAACTTAATCTTATTGTCACCAGAAAGGCTTTTAATAACAGTTAAAAAATTTCTTACAATCAAACGGTTACTTTCTTTTACACCTGGATATGATTGATTAATAAAAGGAGCATCATATTCGTCTACTAGTACAACTACTTTAGGTTCGTAACCTTCTAAGGTTATTAAGTTGTCAACCAAGTCTATACAATATTCTTGAAAAAAATCATTTTCTTCTTTAGAAGAAATTTTTTTTAATGCTTTCCTATAAGCAAGTATTTTTGACTCTATGCCATATTTTATAGCTGTTCTTTGTAAAGACCTTTGAATTGATTCTTTTAGATTTTCAGGTGTTTCATTAACTAATCTTGAAAAATCTAATCTAATCACAGGGTATTTTTTCCAATCATAGTTCGTTTTATTATAGATATAGCAATCTTGAAATAGCTCTTTATTTCCTTTAGCTATTTCTTCTAATGTGCTAACAAACAAAGACTTACCAAGTCTACGGGGACGAGAGAGAAATACAGTGGCCTCTTCTTTAAATAAAGTTTCAGCATGGTCTGTTTTATCTACATAATATCCTGACCTAATTACAGCTTCAATGCTAGATTTACCAATAGGTAAAATTCCTGTGTATTCTAGTTTTTTTCTTTTAGTATCACAGCTTATTTCTATATCTAATGGTCTTTTCTTTTCTAAGTCTAAGTCTTTATTCATACCATACTTATTTGTTTTACACAAAAATAAAGATAGTGTAAGACACAGTAATACTGCATAAAACCTTGTGTTTTTTTGGAAAACCATTTTTCAAAACTTTTGTTTTTTACTGCTCGATATGTCTTAATGAGCTATGTATGCGGTAATAAAGAAGACTACATTAATGATACTTAAAACAGTCTACTCTATCTCTCATTAAGACATATCGAGCTTGCGCCACGCTAAGCGCACATTACTATCTTGAGCCCATTGCCTTAATAGGGCACGATGGGTTCTAACGAGGGGCTGTCGCTCTACTCACTCTTTTGTATTCTTGGCACACTCAAGGCCAATCAAATATTGGCATAGGAGAGAACTATTGCTATCGGTTATTCTAGATTAGTGAAAACAAAATAACACAAATAATGTTTTTGTTAAGACCTAAATGCTTATATTATTAATAAAAAGATAGATGTTCCTAAGCATGTTGCAGTCGATTTATTATGGAATACGGAGCAACAAAAATTGGCATTAATAAAAGGTTTTTCGAATCTATTAGAAGAACGAGAAACAAGATAAATAAAAATGATCGAAAAGTGATCTATTTATGTAATTATGAGTAATATCAGTAAATTAGCTATTAAAGCATGTAAAGATAATACATTTTCTTCTTTTTCTGGGGAGTTTGTTACATCTATCAATCCGGAGAACTTGATTATTAAAAGTGCAGTTGAGTACCATGTTACCCATGTAATTACAGGTCTTAATTTGCTGAGATATAGTCAATCTCCCCCCAGGTTGCTTACTTTTAGTCTGTTGTTTGATAATACAGGTATTATTCCTGGAAGTAATACCATTCATGTTATGGAGCAAGTACAACAGCTTCAAGATGTAGCTTTTAACGTTAATAAAAAAAATAATGCGCCAAACTATATTCGTATAATATGGGGGGAAATTGATTTTAAAGGCAGACTTGTTGATTTGAATGTAACCTATTCTATGTTCCAAACTGATGGTACATTGATTCGGGCAGAAGCGAGTATTTCTGTTTTAGAAGAGCATCCTCCCTCAGGTGGCGGAAAGTCTGCTCTAGGAAAAGAAAATGATCGTGTAAAACGATCTACTTCAGCTCCAGCTAGTATAACCCATCAGCCTACTCCCCCCCCTTCTTATGAAGAATCTTTTGCGCCAACCCCAAATGGTACAAATGGTGCTTATAGTGGAGCACCACCAGGTGCTTATAACGGTGGGCCTGATAATGTTTACAGCGGGACTGGTAGTTCTAATGGAGTTGGTAGTGCCCTTAAAAATAATACGAGTGTTTCTGATAATAGTTTGAAAGTTCGTGATGTTGAAGTTGCTAAGTTTGAAAGTGCTACTATTGGAGGTGGTGAGATTAAGGGTGGTAGTATTGGAGGTGGTGAGATTAAAGGGGGTAGTATTGAAGGTGGTAGTTCTAAAGGGGGTGTTGCGGGCAATGGACCTGGTGGCTGTGGAGGAGGTATTGGAGGAGGAGGCAGTGAGCCGGGAAGCAGCTCATCTGGCTTGAGCAGTGGCAATAGTGATACTACCGCTCAAAATACATCAGGGTCCTCTGGAGGACAGAGTAATAGCAGCTCTGCTGGAAGTGATACTAAGCCTTCTGAAAATACTACTAATAGTAGTACAAATTTTAGTGGTAATTCATCTAATGCTACAAACAAAGAGATAACAAAAAAATCTTCTAAAAATTCTGGTGGAAATAGTCTACGTCAGTCTAAAACGCCTTCGATTAGCGTTCCAACTGATATTCCTATACCGAAGCTGAGTCCATGGCAGCGATTAGCCTTAATGGCTAAAAAGGTATGTACCAAGGGGTATAATGCTGCTAAAAAAGCAGTAAGCTAGGTTAACAGTATCTGTTCACTTATGTAATTATAGCTCTTAACCTTCTTCAGCGGAATATGGATTTGATCTAATGTGCTTCTAGCCAGTTGAGGCCAACACCGCAATTTACCTTAATAGGAACATTTTCTAAGGGTAAAGCCCGTGTCATAAATAGGGGAACATGTTCCTCTATGTGGGCTAATTCCTCCCGAGGTACATTAAAAACCAGTTCGTCGTGTACTTGCATGATCAATCTAGATTTAAATCTATTTGTCTCTAGCCAATTTTGAATAGGAATCATCGCCAATTTAATCATTTCTGCAGCACTTCCTTGAATGGGCGTGTTAATGGCATTTCGTTCTGCAAAGCCTCTTACAGCAGCATTTCTAGAGTGGATATCTGGTAAGAAACGTTTTCTACCCATCAACGTAGTGATATATCCCTTTTCTCTGGCATCTGCTATGGTTTTATCCATATACCTTTTAATACCTGGAAACTCTTGAAAGTAAGAATCAATTAGTTGGGCAGCTTCCGTTCTAGACAAGTTGCCCATACGTTGCGAAAGACCAAAAGCAGAGATACCATAAATAATTCCAAAATTGGCTATCTTGGCTTTACGGCGCATCTCGGCGTCTACTGCTTCTAAAGGAATTTTAAAAAGTTTACTTGCTGTAATTTGATGAATGTCTTTATCATCCCTAAAAGCCTCAATCATGGTAGCATCTTGCGCATAAGCAGCCATAACCCGAAGTTCTATTTGAGAATAGTCAGCCGAAAGTAAAAAATCTCCTTTGTTATGTGGAATAAAGGCCTTTCGTAAGGCTCGTCCTCTTTCTGTTCTAATAGGTATATTTTGCAAATTTGGGTCTGTTGAGCTCAGTCGACCTGTAGTTACTATGGTTTGTTGGTAAGAAGTATGTACACGTTTATCCCTACTATGCACCATTTTAGGTAATGCCTCTACATAGGTAGAAAGGAGCTTTTGTAGTTCACGGTATTCCATAATGGTTTCAACAATAGGATGAGCTTTGATGAGTTTTTCTAATATTTCTTCTCCTGTTGCATATTGCCCACTTTTGGTTTTAATAGGTTTTGTGCTGATTTTCATTTTTTCAAATAATACTTCTCCTAGTTGTTTGGGAGAGTTAATATTGAAGACTGTTTCAGCTAATGCAAATATTTTCTTTTTTAATAGCTCAGCTTCTGATTGTATATTTTCTGATAATGTCGATAAAAATGAAACATCAATGGTAACACCTTCTATTTCCATAGCTACCAATACAGGTACCAAAGGCATTTCAACTTTATAAAATAGGTTTACAAGTGCCTCTGCTTGTAGCTCTAGCGATATTTTTTCATAAATCTGTAATGTTAGATCTGCATCCTCTGCTGCATATGCTGTAACTTGCTCCAATGGAACTATTTCCATATTAAGTTGTTTTTTCCCTTTAGGACCAATAAGCTCTTCTATAGGTATAGGTGTATAATTCAAATATTGTTTGGATAATACGGTTAAATTATGTCGCATATCTGGGGCAATCAAAGCATGTGCAATCATTGTATCAAATAGGGGAGGGGCAACACTTAGTCCATGTCTCTGTAATACAATCAGATCATATTTAAGGTTTTGTCCAACTTTAAGTATATTGCCATTGGATAATAATGGCTGCAGCAGTAGTAGGAATGACTGTGCCTCTTCTGGGTGAGTAGGGATAGATAAATAATAGGCCTCTCCAGCTTTGCATGAAAATGAAATACCCAATAGTTTTGCCATATGCGGGTCTAGGCCAGTAGTTTCTGTATCAAAAGCCCATGTTGCTTCTTTTTGCAGTTTTTCGACTAGATTTTGACAATCTACTAAGCGCTGTATGAGCGTATATGTATGGGGTGTAGTATGGATATCTCTAAAAGTTGTATGGGGCTGAGCATCTTTTTCTTTCTCTTTGAGGCTATCAAATAAACTTGGTGTTTTGTTTATCTCTTTTATATCTGTTATACCAAATAATCTTTTCTTTAAAGCCTTAAACTCTAGTACATCAAATATGGGTTCTAATTTTGTCTTATCTGGTCCATGATACATATATTGCTCCATATCCAAGTCTATGGATACTTCTGTACAAATTGTGGCCAGTTGTTTGGAAAGCACACCTTGATCGGCATAGCGAATAATATTTTCTTTTAATTTACCTGTTAGCTGATCGGCATGTGCCAATAGATTTTCAAGGTTATCAAATTCTTTAATAAGTTTTCTAGCTGTCTTTTTTCCAATAGAGGGAATGCCAGGAATAAAATCAGAAGCATCACCTTCGAGCGCCAAAATATCTCTTACCTGTTCTGGCCTAGTGATTTCCCATTGCTCTAAAATTTCTTTTTCTCCCAGTATGCTAGATTTTTGGCCATTGCTAGCTGGCTTGTAGATATAGATATGATCTTCTATAACCTGACATAGGTCTTTATCTGAAGACATAATGTAAGCTTTAAATCCCATTTTGGCTGTTTTCTTGGCCAATGTACCTAGCAAATCATCTGCTTCATAACCAGGTATTTCTATACAAGAAATGCCAAATCCGTCTAATATATTTCGAATATAGGGAATCGCTATAGAAATCTCTTCTGGTTGTGCCTGTCGGTGCGACTTATAAGCTGGAAATAACTCATGACGAAAGGTCTTTTCTTTTGCATCAAAAGCAACTATTACGTGTGTAGGTGTTTCTTTCTGTAAGACTTCTACCAATGTATTTACAAATCCTAATATAGTACCCGTTTTAATACCTTGCGCATTGCTAGGTGGTGTATTGCCAAATGCATAGTGTGCCCTGTAAATCAGTGACATGGCATCTAGCAAGAAAATTTTCTTTGATGGAAATAACACGTAAAGTAATAATTATAAATTGGTTAATAATATAAATGGATATCAAATACCTGCACAAGATAACATGATTGCACTGAATCTACAATTTTAGGTGGTGATTAACATAAAGGAAAAAGTCATTATGATTTGAAAACATTTTTGTACCTTTGGTAGCGTAATTAGAAATATATAGCCTGATCTGTCTTCATGAGAGGTAATGATCCTCTGTTACACGTATCATTCATGTAGTCTTCTTAAGACATTACAGCCTACATAGCTCATTAAGACATATCGAGGCGATTAAAAATTAATTTTTAAGTAAAGATGATTGTTAAAAACAATAAAACAATTTATACGATGGTATTATGTCTTATACTATCTTTATTTTCATGTAAGGCAAATAAGTATGGTATGGAACAAGAAAATAAAAGAGTAGGAGAGGACTTAGAACAAATAATAGAGCAAGTAGCAGAAGCAGAAATGGATCTAGATCGTCTTCCTATTGGAGACGCCGATATCAAAAATGTTATAGAGTCTGGTTATTATGCAGATAAAACCAAATTTGCTGGCAAGCTTTTAATAGAAGGGAAGCCTACATTTATGGTACGTCCACGTAGATTCGGGAAATCATTATTGATAAGTACCATTGCTACCATTGCTGAAGGAGAAACAGATAAGGAATTATTTAAAAATTACTTTATCTATAATGGAGCATTTAAAGATGAAAATGGAAAGATCATAAAATATGACTGGAAAAAATATCCAGTGATTAGATTAGATTTTTCTAAACTAAATAATGAAACCTCTGAAATATTAAAGGCAGATCTGCAAAGATTGCTATATAATGCTGCTAAGAAATATGGTGTAGAATCAAAACTTCATAATCCAATTGGATATAACTCTTTTCAATCTTATTATGAAAATTTAATTGAAAACTTAAAAATATTAAAAAATGGTTACGAACCCAAAATAGTTCTTCTAATAGATGAATATGACAGCCCTGTAGTCAATTTAGACTGGAGTTCAAAGCAACATAATGATTGTATAAAAGTGCTTAAAGATTTTTTCACTGTCGTTAAAAGTTGCGCTGGTGACTGCCAGTTAATATTTCTAACCGGTGTAACTAAGTTTAGTTTGGTGAACTTAGGTTCTGGTGCCAATATATTTCAGGGTAATGATGTTTCTTTAGAAAATGCATTTTCAGATGTTACTGGTTATAAAGAAGAAGATATCAAAAATCTGTTTGAGAATAGGTTCAATTATGTCATACGAGAGATGGAAAAACGTACAGGACAAACATATACTAAAGAAGGTATTATGGATGCTATAAAATTCTATTACAATAGGTATAGATTTTCTTATGATGGACCATCTATGTATAACCCAAATTCTGTATTATCTTTTTTTCAGAGAGGAAATTTGCAAGGTTACTGGTATAGAACAGGCGATCCTAGTATTTTACTCAATCAGATGAGAGATGAAATTGATAGATTTGATTTGGATTGGGAAAAGTTAAGATTTTACGTTACTGAAGATGATATCATGTTTACACAAAGCAAAAAGCCGTTAAGCTTAGAAGCTTTAATGTATCAAACAGGTTATTTAACCATAGATACCTATAATCCTGCTAATGGGCAATATGCATTAAAAATTCCTAACGAAGAAGTAAAGATGGCACTTGCACAAAATATACAGGAAGTGTTTTTAGATGAACAAAAAGAGATAGGCGTACATCATAAAGAGCATGTACTTGCAGCTTTACAGCAAGAAGATTGGCCTCGTTTATTGCAGCTATTTAGGGATGCTTGTTTTGCGAATACAAGCTATGAAGCACTTAAAAATGATGAAAAAGATTTTCAAAATATTCTTCATGCTTTTCTCAATGGTGTTTGTCATCATACAGTAGGTGGCCCTAGAATTCGTGTAGAAGAACATTCCGGTAGTGGGCGATCAGATATAACTATGGACGATATAAAGAATAATGTAGTTTACATTATAGAATTGAAAAAGAATCAGAGTGCTGAAATGGCCATTGCACAGATAGAACACAAAAACTATTCTGGTAAATATTTTAGAAAAAAGAAGATCGTACATATAGGCTTGAATTGTATTTTTAATAGAGAGGACATCAATCATCGCAATATCAATGAATGTATGATTGCAGTAAAACGGCAAGACAGCAATAACAATCTTACTAAGGATCCTAAAAAGAAATTTGTGTTTAGTAATGAAGAATTTGTAGCAGGCGTAATAAACGTAGAAGAATTAGAAAAGAAAAAAACAGCAATACAAAATAATAAAAGGATTAGAGGAAATGCTTAATCCCACATTCCGAACCTTTTTTTGTAATGATTATGAATATCATAAAAATATGGCTAATAAATAGCAGTAATTGATATTACTGTGTCTTATACTATCTTTATTTTCATATAAAACACATAAGTATGGTATGCATCAAGATCCAAAAAATTTAGAAAATAAAAGACCAGCAGAAGATGTAGAAATAGGTTCTGATAGTAAAAGACAAAAATTAACATACACAGGAATTTTGCCTATTGGTAAATCTAGCATTGAAGCTGTAATACGATCAGGATATTATGTAGATAAAACATACCATGCTGAAAAGTTATTTAAAGAAGAAGCTACTGTATTTCTTTCTCGTCCCCGTAGGATTTGGTAAGTCTTTATTTGTTAGCACATTGGAAGAAATAGCAAAAGGAAATAAAGAGCTATTTCAAGATAGCTATATCTATAATTCTGGTTATGATTGGAAGAAATATCCTGTCATTAGAGTAGATTTTGGAGGAAAAGGTAATATAACACCTGATAATCTTCTATTATACTTAGAAGACAAACTAAAAGATGTTGCTTCAGATTATAAATTGACTGTAACAGGTGATACATTTCAATCAAGATTGGAAAACCTTGTTAAAAATATGACAGATCTAAATGATTATGCAAATAAAATAGTAGTCCTAATAGACGAATACGATGCTCCATTTATTAATCAATTAGATCCCGTTATAAAAGAAAGTAATCGTTTGATTGTACGAGATTTTCTAACTGAGATTAAAAGCCTTACTGCTAATAACTTTATTAAGTTAGAATTTGTCACAGGCGTTAGTTCTTACTGTTTTAGAGATACTTATTCCGGTCCTAATAACTTAAATGATATTACACTTAGTCCAGATTATACAACTGTAGCTGGCTATAAAGAAGAAGATCTTTTAAATAAGGATTCTGTCTATTATAAACGAATAAATCAATTAGCAGAAAAAAGAAATATAAGTAGAGATATACTAGTTGGAGAAATGCGTTCCATGTATAATGGTTACAAGTTTCATCCTGAAGATGATACGATAGCTGTATATAATCCACTATCCACCCTAATGTTTTTGCAAAGTGGGGAACTAAATAACTATTGGATCAACACAGGAACACCTACTTTTTTAGTTAAAAAAGTTAGCAAATCAAATGTTAAAGATTTTAGTAAACCTATTTCGGTTACTAAATATGAATTAATAGAACCCGATGAAGATAGTTTAACGGTGGATGGTGCCATGTTTCAAGGGGGATATTTAACCATTGATAAGTATGAAAACTCGTTGGATGATGGAAAACTTAGACAAATGGATGATCCAATATTATTAAAATTTCCTAATGGAGAAGTTGAAAAATCTTTTTATAATCTATTATTTAAAAAATTTGAAAAAGATTTAGAATCGGAAGGTGAGTATCAAGAAGATGACGTAATAAAAGCATTATCTGATGTAGATATAGATGGTTTTATATCTATTTTAGCATCTTCTTTTGCAAGCATTCCGTATAATGCTTATTACCAACAGCAAAATAGGAACGAGGCTTTTTATCATGCAGTACTTCATGCTTTTCTTAGAGGTGCTAGAATGCATCCAGAAAGTGAAAAATGTTCTAATTTAGGAAGAATAGATATTGTTATTAATTCCATACCAAATCTTACGTATATATTTGAATTAAAACATGGGAAAAATGCTGATACTGCATTAGAACAAGCTCAAAATGCTAAATATATACAGCAATATATTCGTCAGAATAAAGATATTGTTATTATAGGTATAAATTTTGGCAGTGATTATCGTAATCTTGATGATTATGAATATAAATTATATGATTCAGGAGGCAATGAAATAGTTGATAGAGATGCTTTCTTAGATCATATAACTAAACGGAAGAAAGTCCGTTATAGGAGCAGCAGAAAACACGAATAAAGGATAAATAGAAGGGCAGGTATTCCAATCAAGAAGAAAATTGGATTACAGAAATGACAACCGCTGAAATCCATAATCTTGTGAATCTAAAAAATACAAGTGTAAACTAAAAACCGACATTGAATTATTTTTCCTTTTTTTCGATAAATAATATTTTTATTTGATATTCACCATTTTAATGAAAAAATCTAACAAAGAAGTATAACTTCATGTCAGTTATATCTAATTAGTTACAAATAATAATGTCATAAAAGGTAAGATTTATATATATTTATTATATTATATAATTCATATTTAAGACATTTTTTAGCAAATAATTAATATTTTATGATTAACCATAGTCACTTATCAAATCGTATGAAACAATGTTTATACATTATTATCATGGTGATGTTGCATCTACTTATTACAAATTGCAGTCGAAATTCATCAGATCTGTACAATAAAAATAAAAAAGAGGAAACAATTCCTTTGATACCTTTAGATAAAATAGATAAAAAACAAGGGAAAAGTAATGCTGATTTAAAAAAAACAAATAATGAATTTATTGCAAACTTGGTTCTTCGTGCATCGTACTTTGGCTATGGGTGGATTATTCCAATTTTAAAAAAAATTGATAATATTGAATATTATATAAATACTACAAAATATGGAGGGAACTTCGTTCTCCATTTAGCAGCCCAAAATGGGCATAAAACCACAATTGAACAACTGCTCAATTGTGGTTTTAAAGATATTGATTTAACAAATGCTGATGGAGAAACTGCGTTGTTAGTAGCAGCCAAAAATAATAAGGGTGAGGTATGTCAAGAGTTGATAAATCGTGGTGCTGACATAATGAAAAAAGATAAATACGGTAATACGATCTTACATCTAATAGCATTATATCCTGATGAAAAAATATTAAAAATAATACTAAATCATTATAAGGTTACATATAATACTGATAATACAGGAAAAATCAAGGCACCTACTATATCTTTTTATAATAATGAAAGTGGTAATCAGGAATTATTGGAATTATTGAAGACAAAAAATACTGCTGGAGAAACTCCTGCTGAAATAGCAGCAAAAAGATTTCATCTATTACAATTGGTTCATATATTCAAGACATTAGAAGATCCTAAATTTCAGGAAAGCTATAATAGTACTATAGAATTTGTTCTTTATACAAATTTAGCATCTAAGTTGCAGATTTTTCCTGAGAAGATTTTTCCTGATTTTTTTAATTATTTGAAAAAATGGAAAATTAATATCAATGATCTAGATACAAATGGAGTCACTGTTCTTCACTATGCATCTCGCGATGGTCATGCAAACGTAGTTGAAGAATTATTAAAACATCCGGAAATTGACGTAAATAGAAAAGACAAACATGGCTCTACGGCTCTTGATTATGCAGCTCGTAATGCTCATAAAGAGATAATTAAAAAGCTATTACAATGTCCTGGTATTGTTAAAGTTAAAGTGCCTATAGAACTTAAGGAACACCTAGATTAGACTAACTTCAGTTTGGAATTATTGTGCATTGTAATCAGTATAACCCACATTCCGCACCAAAAAATGCAAATCTTACAATTATTTTATAATTGATTACTAATAATTTTTATAATTGTATAGTAATATACTTTCATAGCCAAAGTAAAACTTTGTACAGAGTATAAGTTTTAGAAACTACTAATTAGTAATAATTTTTTGCTTTACTATTGTATGGTAACTTTTTATTTAGTATAATAAGGAAGCAAACCTAATCATTCATTATGAAATGAGTGTTTCATTAAACAATATATTCTACAAAATGTTGTTTTTGAAGTAATATTAAATAGTTTTGATGTTATCAATTGATCTTAATTTAATTAATAAGAATCTAAAAAAAGGTGCGGAATGTGGGGTATAATATTAAATTACTGCATACTAATCCCAAACTGAATTTGTTACAAACTATTGAAAACTAGACCATTTTTTATTTTGTAAGCTATGGATAAAATCCAAAGCAGCAATTCTTTTTTTTCCAGCAACCTGCAAAACTTTAATTTCTAAAAAAGTTTCATCTAAAGCGGCAACCAGCAATCGTGTGCCATCAATAATGATTTTCCCGACTGGTGATTTACCCCTAAAATTTGATGGGGAAGTCTCCCATATTTTAATAATTAAATTGCCCAAAGTAGTATAGGCACCTGGAACTGGATTCAAAGCACGAACTTGATTATGTATCTCTAGAGCAGATTTATGCCAATTAATCCGTTCATCTTCACGTTTGATGACTAAACCATATGTAACAGCACTGACATCTTGCACTTGTTTAACAAGTGCTCCACGGGCAATTTGAGGTAAGCTTTCTAACAACAGTGCACAAGCAGCAGTAGCAAGTTTACCAGAAAGTGAATCTAGATCATCATTTAAATCAATGGTTACTTCAGATTGTTTATAGATTGGTCCAGCATCTAATACGTCTGTCATTTCCATAATCGTTACACCTGTCTTGCTTTCATTATTTAAAATGGCTCGCTGAATGGGTGCCCCCCCTCTTAACTTTGGTAAAAACGAAGCATGTATATTGATTGCCGCAATTTTAGCGAGGTTGAGAACCTCTCTTGAGAGTAATTGTCCGTAAGCACATGTAATGATAAAGTCAACAATGGGTAAGAAACTATAATCATATTTCAGACTGTATGGCTGAAAAAGAGGTAATCCATGTCTTAAAGCCACTTCTTTTACGGCAGAAGCTATATATTGTTTAGTACGTCCTATAGGTCTATCAGGTTGGGTGACAATGGCAACTATCTCGTAGCTTTTATTTTCGATCAAAGCAGTTAATACTGAAGCTGCAAAAGCAGGAGTACCCATAAAAATTATTTTCATCCAATCAAATTTAAATTAAAGACTGAAATTCGTAAAAAAACAGGTCATATCACAGGGAAAATGGTATTAATTTATTGCTCTCTGTTCCTATGAAAAAAATTAATTATACTTTGTTAATCAGTAAAAAACAGCTGATTATAATGTTATGGGTTCTTTATGATATTTGTTGATTTATTATTTTTTTTGTAGAATGCAGTGATGACCCTCTTTATATAGTTTAAGATGAGTTGTTTTAGTTTAGATTGTTTTATCGTCTATTGTAATACTTTACACATACATATTAAAATCATTTTTTTATTGGCTTAACTATAATGGATATATTATGCTAACAGAACAAAAACGAAAAAAAAGAATGTTTTTTTCGTTTTCTTTTATTTTGATTCTTGTATGCTCAGTTTTTTTGACAGGTTGTGGTGGTGTGCAATCAGAGTTAATTCCTGCTAGGAATTTGGAGCTAAAGAAGTTGCCTGAAAAGAGCAAGGAAGCCTATTTAGAGCTTAGTAGCCTTTTGGATGATGATGGCAAATTAATTTTGGAGAAAGAAATTAAGCATATTTCTAAACAGGATGAATTACGTACATTTATAGATAGCAGGTTGTTTATTCAGAGAAACTATGTAAAATTGGTTAAATTGTTACCAGAACATGAGGTAGTTTCATTAAAAAAAGAATTTCAAAAGTTTAAATCGACTGATCTCCAGAAGACAGATCAAATGCTAACCCAACGCCTAAATGACTTTAATATACTTCTTAGTACAAACGCTCAAACGCAAAATATGTATATAGCTTTACTAAAAAGTTTACAGGAGGAAGAATCTATTCATTTAAAGCATAGTGTTGTACAATGCAAAAACCAGTCTGAGATAGATGAATTATTAGAATCGAAATTACCTAAAAAGCTAAAGTTAGTAGATAAAAATATCCAAAAAAAGTTGGCAAGATTATCAGATAGTGATAGGATAAAAATTATTACAAGTGCTAGAAAGGCAGAAGGTCTACCACATTCAGTAAGGCATTATGCATCCGTTGCTGACGTTGGTAGCCATGGTAGTACACAGGTTAAAGATGAATTTCAAGATAAAAACAAAGAAGATGACACTATTTTATTTTATTCCGATCAAGTAATGGATATCGATATATTACTTGATGAAAAATTACAAGAACCTACAGAGCATAAAGATGATTGGGGTGATAAGCTACCCTTACAAGGGGAAAATAGAAAACGATTTTTAATGCTTATCATGGAATTTGGACATGCAGATCAGAAAGTATTGAAAGAATTGTTTGATAAAGCAGAAGAGGAAAGTATTTATAATTTCTTATCTGTCTATGAGACTGGATTTAATAAAAGTGAACGGGTTGAATTATTAGCTACACTGATCTACCTGTATAAAGGGTGGCCATCTCTTACGCTTAAATTGTGTAATAATCCTACTGCACTAAGCATGGGAGATAAGTTTACAATTTTCAAAAAGACAACTAAAAATCAATTAAATTTATTAACACAACTTGACGCTGTTTTATCTGTATAATATATTATGAAAATTGCTATTAATGGATTTGGACGTATTGGTCGATTAACACTGCGCGCACTTCTAGAAGATAGTGATTTAGAAGTAGTTGCTATCAATGATTTAGCTAGCAGTAGTACATTGGCTCACTTATTTAAATATGATTCTAATTATGGACCTTTTAAAAGTGAAATTACCTGTGATGCGTCAAGTATAACGATTTGTGGCAAACGGATTCATGTTTATGCTAGTGCAGATCCCCATCAGCTACCTTGGGAAACATTAGGTATAGATATTGTTTTGGAGTCTACAGGCCGTTTTTTAGATACACAGGGTGCTGGTGCTCATATAGCTAGTGGAGCAAAACATGTTATTATTTCTGCTCCAGCTAAGGAGAAAACCATTCCTACTGTCGTATTCGGTATCAATGATGCTATTGTAAAGACTAAACCAAAGATTATATCCAATGCATCTTGTACAACCAATTGCCTAGCACCAGTTGTAAAAATACTGGATGACCATTTCGGAATAGAGCAAGGAACTGTAAATACCATACATGCCTATACTGCAGATCAATCGCTACAAGATGCACCCCATAAAGATTTAAGAAGAGCAAGGGCTGCTGCAGTGTCTATCATTCCAACTTCTACCGGTGCAGCTAAAGCAATAGGACTTATTATACCTCATTTACAAGGAAAACTAGATGGAATGGCCATGCGTGTGCCTGTAGCCAATGGATCTGTTATTGACTTTACAGCCATATTAAAAGCACATACTACGAAAGAAGAGGTGAATAAAGTCATGTTAGAGGCAGCTCAAGGTTCATTTAAACAAATATTGGCTTACACGGAAGATCCTATTGTTTCTGTAGATGTTATAGGGAATACGCATTCTGCTATTTTTGATGCAAATTTAACCTATATTGGTGGTAAACTAGTAAAGGTAGTGAGTTGGTATGATAATGAAGGAGGGTATGCCCATCGGTTGGTAGATGTTATGAAACTTTTTAGATAATTTTATCTGAAATATAGCATATTTTAAATCTTATAAGCTTATGAATATGCATGATACCATATGTCCAAATTGCGAATTTATACTATTGGATAACACTATATTTCGTTTGCCTAGTGCAGACCCACAAGTTATTTTAGTAGTCAATACAGCCTCACAATGTGGATTTGCAAAACAATTTAGTTCACTTCAACAGCTTTATGACCGTTATCATGCTCGTGGGTTTACCGTACTTGGTGTATCATCCCAAAGTTTTCGAAAACAGGAATTTGAGGAAGCTTGTGATATCAGAAATGGGATTCAGCGTAAAGGTGGTGAAATAAATTTTCCCATTACACAGCTGACAGCCGTTCGGGGAGCTACTATACATCCATTTTATGCCTGGGCTGCTACGCAAGTATCTACTCTTGGTCGGCCAAAATGGAATTTTCATAAATATTTACTAGGTAAAACAGGAAAACTAGTTACATGGTTTTCTTCCATAACAGATCCTTTAAGTCCAAAGGTAATAGAAGCTATTGAAGCTGAATTATAGCAAGAAAAATTTCAGAATATGCATATGTAAAGAAGGAAAAACCAGGCTTATTATACTATAGTATAATAAGCCTGGTTTTTTTACATAGGTTAGAACATATAAGGATTATGAGCAAACCTTCATCTTATCTAGATCAACATTGCCTGTAATACCTGGAACAGATCCTTGATTGCTATGGTGCCATATAGTCCATTCATTCCAACCATTTGATAATTCTGCTGGTGATGGTTCTTGATCCCTCCATCTGGCAATCCACAACGGACATTCTTTGACTATTTCAGGAGTTTCTTTCACATGATCGTTCCAGAAATTTTGCCTTGTGTATATGTAAGGAGTTACATTATAGTTATCCTTGATATGTATAACACACTTCTCTACATACTCACTAACCACTGTATAGTCATCCCGATCTGTTGGTACGAATATTGTGTTCAGCGATATAATTGGTTTTTTTGTCGCCCACTCATTATCAGCTAATCTTAATTGATTAAAAAGATTATCAGCTTGTTCTTCAGGCGTACTACCAGTGCCAAATCGTAAACGATGGTAAGCACCAGCTTGAAAACCATTAGCGCATATATTTCTAAAATTATCCAAAAATCTGGGGTCCTGCCAAGTTTTTCCTTCGGTTGCCTTTGCAATAATAAAAGTTTTCCCACTGTTCTCAGGAGTTAGCTCTCCCCATTTTATGTCTCCTTGATGATGAGATATATCTGCTCCTTCTTTAAAGTGAGACTTGCTATTTTGCAATGAGCAAGATGTTGACAGCCCTAATGCCAATGCTGCTAAGAGCTTTTTGTTTGAATTTTTGATCATATCCTTCCTTTTAATTTGATTTTACTACACATTTACTACACAATATATAGGCTCATAAATCATATGAGCAACTTCTATATTTTGAATACAAGTTACCTATAAATTTATGGTATGCAATAGCTCTATGGCACGAATAAATTTTAAAATTGTATAAATAAATACAAAATAGATCTTCACAGATACTCCCAGTTTACCCCTTTGGCATGATCTTTTATAGCTATTCCTATCTTCTGTAGTGCAGACCGTATCCAATCTACTTGATGGTACTGTTTTGCTTCTTTAGCCTCTTGATAAATGGTTAGTAGTATTTCCATCGTTTCAGTAGCCGTTTTTTCGCTATCCTCTCTTAGTCCTAAGATATCTGTGACAAAGGTCATATACGTTGTACGCAACTGATCAAATGCCGCTATTGATATAGTTTCAGGGTTAAGTTGCCCATTGTATAGCCCATTTACCTTTTTAAGCAAATTGAATAGGCTTGCTATAGCCTTTGCCGTATTAAAATCATCACGCATTGCGTTATGGCAATCTGTACAATCTGCATAGATTTCAGCATCTAGTACACTACTTGTTAGAGATGATTCTACGGATTTGTGTTGGAAGGTAGTAAGCAAATACCAACCATTTAGCAATTTACGATAACCTTGATGTGCTGCTTTCAAGGCATGCATAGATACAGAAAGTGTACTCCTATAGTGGGATTGTAGCATAAAAAAACGCAAAGTCATAGGGCTATAAGCTTGGTCTAATACTGCATGATTCCCTGAAAAAAGTTCATCCAGGGTAATAAAATTACCCAACGATTTCCCCATTTTCACCCCATCGATGGTAACCAAGTTGTTATGCATCCAATAAGTAGCTAAATTAGTTTTAGATGCTGCTTGAGATTGGGCTATTTCACATTCATGGTGAGGAAAAACCAGATCCATACCACCACCGTGAATATCAAACTGTGGTCCTAAATATTTTGTAGAAATGGCAGAACATTCAATATGCCATCCGGGAAATCCTACTCCCCATGGAGAGGGCCATTGCATAATATGCCTTGGCGTTGCCTTTTTCCATAACGCAAAATCTACAGCATTTCTTTTTCCTTCTTGCCCTGTTAATGAACGAGTTCCTGAACGCGTTTCTTCAATGGTTCTCCCAGAGAGTTTCCCATATATATCTACTTGTTGATTGTATGCAGCAACATCAAAATATACAGAACCATCCACAACATAAGCTAAGCCACGTTGTATAATAGCCTCGATCATTGCGATTTGTTCTGGAATATGCCCACTGGCACAAGGCTCAATGCTAGGAGGTAGTACATTGAGCTGCTCCATATTTTTTCGATAGCTATTCGTATACCGCTGTGCTACTTCCATAGGACTAACTTCCTCTAGTCTAGCCTGTTGTTGTATTTTATCATCCCCATCATCCAAATCCCTTTCTAGGTGACCCACATCAGTAATATTGCGAATGTAGCGCACACGATAATTTAGATATTGCAGATAGCGAAATACCACATCAAAGGTAATGGCTGCACGTGCATGCCCTAGATGGGCTTTGCCATAAACAGTAGGTCCACATAAATACATTCCCACAAAAGGAGGACTAAGTGGTCGAAATAATTCTTTTTGCCTGGTTAGACTATTGTAAATAATTAATGGTTGTTGCATACTTGTAATAGGTGAAAATGTTTTAGCCTTTTACTTCTATTATAGCCAGATATACATTTGCATGTTCCTACATTAATTATATTGTAACTTTGTGTGCTAGTATTTCTCACTTTTTTATTATTTTAGTCGTACGCTGTTTATAAATATATAAAACATAAAAAGGTTACCATGTGTAAAGATAATCAATTTAATAAAGAAACCGTTGTAAAAAAAGCTTTGGGTGTTGCTACTGTCTCTATATTGGCGTTGTCCCTAGGGTTAGGTAAGCAAAAAATCAATCCTTTCTCTGAAAGTACAACATCTACTAATCCTGAAACATTATTGGTCAATCATCCTAATCTTGTTACTAAGAAAGAAGAAGAAGTTGTTTCTCAGGATAATGAGTCTTTCAGCACTGTGAATAATCATGTGCCACCGAATTTACCTGATTTTACCTATGCTGCTAAAATTGCTACTCCGGCAGTAGTACATATAAAGGTTAGGCAAGATGCTAAAATCGTTAGACATCCTTTAAATAATCCTTTAGATCAACTTTTTAGAGATTTTTTTGGTGATTCCTTTCGAATAAATCCTAAAGAATATGAGCAGCCTGCTCAAGAATTTTTTGGTTCTGGTGTTATTTATACAACAGATGGGTACATTGTTACCAACAACCATGTTGTTGAAGGCGCTGATCATATAGAAGTAACTTTAAATGACAATAGATCTTACGTAGCCAAACTTGTTGGAACAGATCCTGCTATAGATTTAGCTGTTTTAAAGATTGAAGACAAAAATCTTCCTATTTTAGTATTAGGAAGTTCTGAAAAACTAGAAATAGGAGATTGGGTATTGGCTGTTGGCAACCCATTCAACTTAACCTCTACGGTAACCAAAGGAATTGTAAGTGCTAAATCTAGAGACTTAGGAAGGAGTATGGAGAATGGAAAATTAAAGATCCAATCGTTTATACAAACAGATGCGGTTATTAATCAAGGAAATAGTGGTGGAGCTTTAGTAAATCTATATGGAGAATTGGTAGGTATTAATACGGCTATTTATGCTTCTAGATCAGCTTCATTTATGGGATATGGTTTTGCCATACCCTCTTCTCTAGTTAAGAAAGTGGCCAATGATCTTATTCAATATGGTGTTGTACAACGTGTATTGTTGGGTGTAACTATTCAGGATATTACTGCTGAATTAGCCAAAAAATTGGGACTAAAACAGGTGCTAGGTGTTTATATCAATTCCGTTCAAGACGATAGTCCTTGTGCAAAATTGTTGCAAAAAGAAGATGTAATTACCCAAATCAATAATCGAAAAATTAATAAAGCATCTGATTTACAGGAGATAATAGCTTGCTCTAAACCAGGTGATAAAATCGCCATTCAACTGTATCGAAAAGGAAAGGAAAAAACAATAGAAGTAATTTTAGAAAAGAAACCAGATGAGGTTCGTATCGTACAAGAAAATAATGCCTTACGTGTAGAAGGTGCTGTTTTCCACGATATTGATATAAAAACACGAGAAAAGCTTAAACTCACTCATGGTGTCTTGATAAAAGATATCATGAAAGGGAAGTTTCAAACTGCTGGGCTTAAAAAAGGATGTATTTTAATATCTTTTGACAAACAACCTGTTAAAAACATTGTAGAACTCGCTAAAATGATTCAAATCACTAATGGTCCAGTTCTATTAGGTATGGTTGATCCAAGTAATGGTTCTAAAATTTATTTAGCTGTTGACTTTGGAACGAGAGCCTCCTATGAACATGAATGGTAGAAAACCAATGAACCTTATTAGGGTATTGCTACGCTTCAGTTTCTTTAGCATTATTGGAATATCTACATCAGTTCATGCTCAAGATCAGTTATATGATCAAATACCAATAGTAGAAACTACCCAGTTTGAATTATTCCGTACAGAACAAGGTGCTTTAACACTAATGGTTAAAGCCCTTGAGATGTGTCAATATAAAAATGGCAATGCAGTACTCAATGGTAATATAGAAATCACTGTTATAGAAACTACAATAGAAGAGAACATAGACACAGAAGAGAAAATCAGTAGAATAGAAAGCCCTACATTTATTCAAGCTGATAAATTGTTTTACGATAAGGAACAAAAAAAAATTTCTTTAAATGGGAATGTGATGATTACCAGTTCTAAAAAAAATATAAAAATAACTACAGAACAACTTTCATATAGTATAGAAAAAGAATTAATCTTTACAGATGCACCAATTACTATAATAAACAAAAAAAATATATTGCAAGGGGTAGGGTTATGTGCTACAAAGGATTTAAAAAAATATACGATTCATAATCCTCATGGTGTTCTTGAAGAGGAGCAATAAGTAGGCTATATATTAATAAGCAATATATAAAACCTATGCGCATTTTAATTGGTTGTGGTGGTACTGGTGGACACATTTATCCTGCTATATCGATTGCTAATGGATTAAAAGAACACGTTCCGGGCGTTAATATTTTATTTGTAGGTACACGTAAAGGACTGGAAATAGATTTAGTATCTAATGTTGGTTATCCAATGATGTATATTGATATAAAAGGCTTTCAGAGAGGAAATATTGCTAAAAATCTTGGATTACCCTTCCTTATGTTGAAAAGTCTATATCAAGCTAATCAGATTATCAATATATTTAAACCCAATGCAATTATTGGTACTGGTGGATATGCCTGTTTCCCAACATTATTTGCAGCCTATATTAAAAATATTCCAACACTTATTCAAGAACAAAATAGCTCTGCTGGATTAACGAATAGGTTATTATCAAGAATCGTCAATAAAATTTGCACAGGATATACAGATGTAGATTTCCCTTGTGCAAAAGAGAAAGTTATAGTGACTGGAAATCCTGTACGTTCATCTATTTCCAAAATGGGGAAAAAAGATAAAGCAACAGCTTTAGCATTTTTTAGTTTTTCTCCTGATAAAAAATGTTTACTAGTAGCAGGTGGAAGCGGTGGTGCAAGTAAATTAAATACAACTATTTTAGAAGGTATTACTGAAATAACTTCCTTAAGAATCCAGCTTATATGGATAACAGGCAAGAAGTATTTTAATGCCATTAATGACTATTTAACTACACATAATGTACACCATGATATACGGTGCTATCCTTTTTTGGACAATATTGAAACCGCCTATGTAGCAGCAGACGTTGTAATTGCTAGAGCTGGAGCATTATCTATTGCAGAACTTTGTATCATGCAAAAACCGGCCATATTAGTACCCTCTCCCAATGTAGTAGGAGACCATCAAACTAAAAATGCATTACCCCTAGTAACGGCAGGAGCCGTTGTATTGGTCAAAGAGTCAGAATGTACGGATTCTTTATTGCCTCAAAGTATTGGTTTAATGTATGATACAACCAAACAAGAAGCGCTGAAAGCACAAATGCATGATTTTTCCTTACTGCATGCCAATGCAGCAGATAAGATCGTAAAAGAAATTTTTGAGTTGACAAAGTATAGCATTAACTGAAAATTTATACGTTCAGCTACATACCTAAGTCAATTTTTTTGATATACTTGGGGAGTTATAAAAAATCTGCATAAAAATCCAATCAAAGTTAGATACTCCTTTTGAGGCTCCACAAGAGTGATTTTATTTGTCTTCAAATTTTTATGCAGATTTTTAACATTTTACTTCTGGGGCAAAAAGATTTTTTTTAAATCTTTTTGCCCTCAAAAAAGTAAGACCTCGCATGTCGGCGGTTTATAGCTAAGTAAGTTTTACGAAAGTAGAAAATACTTCAAGAAGAACTAGATCATCTGGATAGCTGCCTTTTATTCTTCACTCTCATTATCACTATCACTATCACTTTTTTCACGACATCCCTCAGCTATCAGGTAAGCAGTTCCAAATGAAGCTACGCTAACCCAGCCTACTGTCCCCCAAGTTATTCCTCCTCTAACTTGATCTTGCGCTTCTCTAGATAGCACTGAATCGTTGAATTTATCTATATTCATTTTTATAAACATTTAACATTAAAAAAATACTAAATAAAAAATATTGGTATTGACCAACTAAAATTTGCCATCACGATCATTTTATAATGACATATTTATGAAGAACACAAATTCCGCATCGAGTCGCCCAGAACTTCCACTAGGAAACTAAGGAGCCGAATTTCTTCTGAAAAAGTACCAACACACAACAGTTATAGTATACTCCCGACTCATACCAATACAACGTAAATACATAAAAAAAAATACATATCCAAATTTTTGGTAGTTGAAATATTTAAAACATTGTACAGTATATAATAGGATTTTCACACTTTGAGCTAAAACCGTGTATAGACCAGGCTATAAAATTTATAAATATTTATTTTTATTGATTGATTATCAAAATCATTAATTATAACTATATTTTAAAAGGCAACTCCCCAGGTACCCTTTTTAACTTATTTTAATTTTAAAAATAATTGATTACTTAGATGTAAATGTTTTTATTAAGCTTAACATATAAGAAAATATGCCACCAAAATTTTTACCAATAATTTTATTTTTCATTAAAAATCATACAACCGACATTCCGCACTAAAAAAAGTTTTTTTTAATTAAATAATTATGCAATTTTATATTGATTATTAATTTATTTTGTATTGATATGGAAGCAAGCAGTAAAGTTCTAGATCATTTAGGTTTAGTATCTGCGA